>JAKJFV010000219.1 GCA_022704725.1 Spirochaetota bacterium | reverse complement strand
CGCAACAATTGAAATAATGCATATTGTTTCAGGAAAGCTTGACGCCCTCCTCCCCGGCGAAACGGAATGGAAAACGTTTTCTAAAGGAAGCTCGTTTCGTATTGAAAAGGGACTAAGATTCTCTGTCAGAACTGAACAGGAAACAGCCTACCTCTGCGAATACAAATAAACTCCGTAAGTTGATTTTTTCATGGATGCCGTGCGGCAGGACGCCGCACCACAATTCCGAACGAAGCCACTGCTTCGTTCCAAACATAATTTTTACCATGGATGGTAAAAATTTGGTTATGGATGCCGCGCAACACGATGTTGCGCCACATTGCGCAGGAGTTTTGCGCTAGCGAAACTCCGTAAGTTCATTTTCGCAGGGATGCGAAAATGAACTTATTTCCACGGAAATATAAAACTTCTCAATGTTCTCGGTCCCAGCGTTTCATTATCCTCTGCAACAAGTTCATCCCAGGGAATATGTTTTCGCGCTTCCTTCAAAGAAAGTTCAGGATGCTGTTCAAGCCAGTCATATTTATACATTCTCAGCTTTAATGCATTATTATGAGCAAGTATTATACCTGCAATTCCAGGAGCGAGAAAAATTAACACGACTGAAAAAATAAACAAAAATAAAGAGTAAATCCCCATGAAAACGGTAAAAAAGGTATTATCAAAAAAAAGAATATAAGACTTTTTAAACGTTTTTTTGAAGCCTCCTCCAAGCTGCGAGTACAATGGTAAAAACCATTGAAAAGCAAGAATAGAAACAAATGCAATCCAGAATATTACTGCAGCCAGTGCTATACCTAACAAGTTACCCATGCGGAGGTAAAAAGGAACTGCCATGGATGTAATAAAAAGCATACCCATTACAATAAGGGCAAACAACACAGCATCCTTCCAGACAGAAGGAATCTGCTGAAACACTTCTTTTACGGGAATGGACTTATAATTTACCATTTTTGCACTGCATGCACTAACGGCAAACATCAATACCGACAGCAGCATACCTAAAATAATCAATAAGGGAATTGCTGCTGCAGGATAATCTATTACGGTGCCGACGAGAAAATATCCGCCGATAACAACAACATACATGATGACATTTTGGGCAAGAATTGTGAATAAATTATCCCAACCGTCAAAAAAATTTTTCTTCAAATAAAACAAAGTCATAACCAATGTTTTATAGCATATTAAAAGTCTAGTCAATTGTTCCATGCTATGCTAAAATATAAGTATGAACTTAGAATACACAAATATATCATCACTAATATCGCAAATTCACAATTATTCATCAAATTTCTTAAAAACAAGGCTTACCCAGGAAGGATTACCGGAACTTGTTTCCTCTCACGGATTTATTTTATACAAGCTGTCTTTAACAGAATCGCTAACAATGACAGACTTGGCAAAAAGTATTAATAAAGATAAGTCCACAACAACCGCCTTAATTAAAAAACTTGAAAGAGCCGGTCTTATTGAGAGAAAATCATCAGACAAAGACCGCAGGGTTATCTATATTCAGCTGTCTCAAAAGGGTGCCAAGTTTGCCGATGCAATGTCGTCAATTTCTAAAGAACTTACGGAAACCTGCTATAAAAACTTTACAGAACAGGAAAAAGCCGTTGTATTTGAACTGCTCATCAAATTAAGCAGAAATTTTGAAGAAGTAAAACCTGATTAAGCAAATTTCTTTCTTTTGCAGACTGATATTGAATATTTTTTTTTGACAAATCACAAACTGCCTTGTACACTGTTCATAAGAATTTACTTACCGGGGCAGATATGAATAGACTTCGTTTTGCTGTATTGCTTGATAATACCTTCTCATATTTTCAAGAAGAGCCTTACTTAGGCATCACCCGTTATACCCGGGAGAATAATATTGACGCTGTTTTTTTCGGTATGGGGTATTTTAACCCTAAATATGCGGAAAATAAGGCTAAAGAAATCTTTTTTGAAATGATCTGCAAGGAAGAATTTGACGGAATAATCATCATTTCAACATCGCTGCTGAACTCCGGCGGCGGAAGCATTCTTAAATCGCACCTGGAAAAACTTAGTACTATTCCCATGGTTTCTATAGGACCGCCGGTATGCGGGGAAGATTCGTTCAGCCTGGATAATGCAGCTGGTATGAAATCTATAATGCAGCACCTTATTAATTACCACGGATACAAGAAATTTGCCTATGTTTCGGGTCCGGTTTCCAACGATGAGGCGAGAATCAGGCTTGAAACGTATAGAGAGGAACTGACTAAGGCCGGTATACCTGTTAATGAAAAGCACGTATACATGGGACACTTTATAACGCCGTCCGGGGAACAGGCTTTAGATTATTTTTTGGATGAAATTAAGTACAAACCCGAAGTCATAGTCTGTGCAAACGACTTGATGGCGCTGGGTATTTGGAACAATATGAAAAGAAGGGGCTTATCCATCCCCTATGATATAGCACTAACAGGCTATGATGACAGCAGATTACATAATCTGCTTCAAAACCAGTTTACAACTGTCAGACAATCCTTTGACGATTTAGGCTATGCGGCGTCAAAAAGACTGCATGAAAACATTCAGGGAATAAGAGGACCGGGTGTAAAACCCTTTTCAGCTGAACTCAGAATTAAAAGTTCATGCGGATGTGTTGATTATTATCAGCGTTTTGAAAAACAAAAAACAGATGAGCAGGAAAACAGTACTTCAAAGGTTGTGTATCCAAAGCTGGAAAAGATTCTTGATAATCTTGAAACAGATATTTTGAAAGCTGCGGATAATTATGAAATTTTTAAGATTTGGGCAGACTATATACATGAAGTGTTATCCAAATATTTTCCCGTTAACCGGCTTGAAGAAAAAATAATAGATCTTATTTCTGAAGATAAGACCGCCAGCGAAAAACTGTACCCCATTCTTCCTGCCCTGCATTCACTACTTTTAGAAGAAAGCGAGCAGCAGGTATTTGCAAGCCTTCAGATCCAGACTATGTATCAGGATTACATACGGCTGGCACTGGATCATCTTCAAAACGAAATTTTACAAGACCTCGATCTACAGAACCACGAACAGAGTTTTGCACGCCTTATGAACGATGCGGGATCTTCGTCATTCCATGTTATCAGTTTTTTAGACTCCCAAAACCCTTTGCAGTCTGCCCAGCTGGTTTTTTCCCGTAATAATGACGGTTCCAGCTGGAAACCCGGCAATAAATCGTGGTTTCCTCCAAGAGGAAAATCCTATGTAGTAAACCTTATTGGGTTAGATGAAGAAAGATCGGGATACTTCATAATAGAAAGCGGCTTGATTCATCCTAAGGTGTACGATACCTTACGGGTCAGATTGTCATCGACAGTAAAAGACATGATGATAATGAGAAGTATTAAAGAATTAAATACAAATCTTCTTTCTGAAATACAGGCAAGAGAAGAAACTGAGCAGCAGCTTAAAGAAGCCCTTTCTTTGGTAGAGAAGATTTCTATAAGGGATGAATTGACACAACTGTATAATAGGCGTGGTTTTTTTGAGGCAGCTCAAAAACATATTAAGTTCTTAAAGAGGCACAATGTTGGTTTTTTCTTATTATACATAGATTTAGATGGTTTAAAAAAAATTAATGATGTATACGGACACCAAGATGGTGACCTTGCCATAA
>JAKJFV010000218.1 GCA_022704725.1 Spirochaetota bacterium | reverse complement strand
AGAATTCCTCTATCCGGGCTTAAAAAAGCGCTACATAGAGACCTATGGAACATCCTACGAGTGCATAATTCCCAATAACAGGAAGGTCTTCGAAGCCTTTGCATCTGCATGTGAAAAAACCGGTATTATATATAGAATGCCCGATATAGTTCGTAATTTTACAGCACCCTATATAGTTTCCTCCCCTAAACAGCTTTCTCTTTTCCAATAAATATACTTTTTCTTATATTTTTGCAACCAAACAGATTTCATCGCTGTCTATATAATACCATAACTATAATGACATTATGACATTAATCGAAAAGTTGTTCTAATTTAAAAATCCGGCTTATAAGGATTTTACTCTTGACAATTAGGCAGTTTTTGTCATATTGTATTGATAAGGAGAAATGATGTCTATTATTTTCCGTGCAGCCGGCAAGGCTCTCCCCGCACAAAGGTGCACAAACGACGATCTTTCAAAGAAGATTGATACTACAGATGAATGGATCCGCTCGCATACAGGTATTGGTGCAAGATATCTTGCAGAAGAGACAGATACCTGCTCCGACCTAGGAGCACAGGCATGCCGTGATGCTCTTAAAAAAGCAGGTGTTTCAGCGTCCGAAGTAAATTTAATAATCTGCTCGACAGCCACAACTGATTATAACGGGTTCCCGTCAAATGCCTGCCTGATGCAGGAAGCAATAGAAGCTGAAAATGCAGCCTGTTTTGATCTTTCGGCAGCCTGCTCGGGTTTTGTTTACGGCCTTGATTGTGCAGCAGGCCTAATGGCCCGGCATAACTGGAAATATGCCCTTGTATGCGGTGCTGAACTGCTTTCAAGAATAACTGACTGGACAGACCGTTCAACCTGTGTCTTGTTCGGAGACGCTGCAGGAGCTGTCCTTTTAGAAAACAACAGCGAAGAGAAAGCACGGGGTCTTGGCTCTTTTATTCTGGGAGCGCAGGGAACCGGCAGTAAGTATCTTTATAATAAATACGGCGGCAAACTTACGATGGACGGACACGCAGTCTATGACTTTGCCGTTGGTATTATGACAAAGATTATTAAAGATTTGATGGAAAAAGAGAATTTAACAGAACATGATGTTGATTTCTTTGTCTGTCATCAGGCTAACGAAAGAATCTTAAAGGCTTCCGCTAAAAGACTCGGATTTAAGATTGATAAGTTTATTTTTAACATGGAAGAGTACGGAAATACATCTTCTGCATCTATTCCAATAACCTTGGTAGATATGGAAGAGCGGGGGCAGCTTAAGAAAGGCATGACCGTTGTTTCAGCTGCATTCGGCGGCGGCCTTACCTATTCGGGCTGCGTCTTCCGCTGGTAACAAAAAAAGTATTCCGGAACGTACCAGATCAAGACGTAAGAGTACAGCTACAGTACTCTCTACTAGCTATATTGAGGAGTTTTAATGAGTACGGTATTTTTGTTTCCCGGACAGGGAGCACAGTTTCCCGGAATGGTGAAGGATATTTGTCAGGCTATACCTGAAGCAATGAAGGTTGTTACCGACGCAGAACAAGTGTCAGGGGAGCCCCTTTTTAAGTGGCTGTGGGACATCGAAGCTCAAGAGCTTGCCCGCAGCGACAGAAGTCAGCTGTCAATAACCGTTGCATCGCTTGCGGTTTCTATGGCGCTTCAGACAAGAGGTATAAAGCCTTCCGTTTGTGCAGGATTCAGCCTGGGCGAGTTTGCAGCCCTGTATACAGCTGGTATTCTTTCTTTTGAAGACACGATTCAAGTCGTAAAGCAGCGCGGTCTGATTATGCAGAAAGCCTGTGAGCTTATAAAAGAAGCAAGTAAGGGTGCAGATGGAGAGGAAAAGGCTCCTGGAATGTGCGCCGTTATCGGGCTCACCCCTGAACAGGTCGTAGAAGCCCTTGCTCCATATTCCGGCTCAGACGGAATTGCATTTCCTGTAAATATGAACAGCCCTAAGCAGACCGTTGTCTCTGGAACCTCAGAAGGCCTGGAACTCTGCGAGAAAATCTGTAAAGAAAAAGGCGCCCGCAGAGTTATCCGGCTGCAGGTTGCAGGACCTTTTCACTCACCCTTAATGAAAAAAGCTTCTCAGGAATTTGAACAGGTACTAAATACCGTTGCATTCAAAGACCCTGAGCTTACCCTTTTATCAAATGTAACAGGCAAAAAAATCACTATTGGCGAAGAAGCAAAGCAGCTTGCGGTAAAACACTTTACCCACCCGGTTTTGTGGACTGCAGAAGAAAAAGAAATAAACACTATTCTACAACAAGGCACCGAAAATCTCTTAATTGAAGCCGGACCGGGTACGGTTCTGACAGGTCTTTGGAGAGATTCCGGCTATGCAGATACAATTTCCTGTGTTTCATGCGGAACATTGGAACAGCTAAATTTAATTAAACAGTGAGGGTTATGATGCTTTTAGAGAAAAAGAAAGCTTTAGTAACCGGTTCATCACGCGGAATCGGTAAAGAAATTGTCAAACGCTATCTCGAAGAGGGAGCAGAGGTTTGGGGATTATGCACAAAACCGTCTGCAAACAGGGACGAGCTTACCTCCTTTGCACAGGCACACGGGAGCAAATTTACAGAAATTTACGCAGACTGCGGCAATGCTGAACAGCTGACTGCCGTTGTGAAAGAAGCACTTGCACAGTCAGGAGGTTTCGATATTCTTGTGAACAATGCAGGCATTACCCGTGACGGGCTTTCATTCCGCATGAAGATGCAGGATTGGATGGACGTTATAAACGTAAACCTTACAAGCGCCTTTGTAATTTGCCAGATAATTTCATCAGATATGATTAAAAAAAGAAACGGCTCAATTATCAACATGTCGAGTATTGTCGGTATTCACGGACAGGGCGGACAGGTTAATTATGCCGCCAGCAAGGCAGGCTTAATTGGCTTTACAAAGAGCCTTGCAAAAGAAGTCGGAAGTCGCGGAGTACGCGTTAACGTTGTAGCACCGGGGTACATTGATACAGAAATGTCTCACGCAATTTCCGAAGAAGCACGCAAGGTCTGGCTCGAATCTATTCCTATGAAAAGAGCCGGGCAGGTCAAAGACATAGCAAATACCTGTGTATTTTTAGCATCAGATTTATCAACATATATAACCGCTCAGGTAATCGGTGTAGATGGCGGGATGGGAGCATAACATGAGAAAAGTAGTTGTAACAGGAATAGGCGCGGTAACACCGCTTGGAAACACAATAGCAGAAACTTGGGCAGGCATTAAAGCCGGCAAGAGCGGTATTTCAAATATCACTTTATTTGATACTGCAGATTACGAATGCAAAATTGCAGGTGAAGTAAAAAATTTTGATCCTTCAATGTGGATGGAAAAAAAAGAAGCACGCAAGATGGGACGTTTTACCCAATTTGCAGTTGCAGCAACTGCACAGGCACTCGAAGATGCGGGTCTTACAAAAGAGACAATAGACAAGGAAAGAACGGGTGCAATTCTTGGAAACGGCATCGGCGCTTTCGAAGTCATGGAAGCCTCTATGAAAAAATATATTGAAGCCGGTAATTCCCGTATTCCGCCTCTTACAATTCCCATGCTCATTCCAAATGAAGCTCCTGGAAATATCAGTATGATTTACGGCTTAAACGGCACTTCCTTGTCTCTGGCAACAGCATGCGCTTCCGGCACAGACGCCTTAGGACTCGCTCTTGATCAAATTAGATGCGGCAGAATGGATATGTGCATT
>JAKJFV010000217.1 GCA_022704725.1 Spirochaetota bacterium | reverse complement strand
TATTTACCGCCTTGCCCTGTAGATTCCCTGAGAGCTTTAATAAAAGCATAGAATGACCGTGCTTCGTCTTTTTGCTCGATGGGCAGCTGATCATAAAGTTCGGCTACATCGGGCAGAACTGCAGGTACGGTTATTTTTACGGGCTTGTCAGTTTCTGTGTTGTAAATTTTAACAGCACCGCTTTTATAGGTCTTA
Source organism: Spirochaetota bacterium (assembly GCA_022704725.1). Lineage (GTDB taxonomy): Bacteria > Spirochaetota > Spirochaetia > Treponematales > Treponemataceae > JAAZLA01. The sequence continues at coordinate 3,529 of JAKJFV010000217.1, read as the reverse complement.
ATTGATAGAATCTGTTGTTGGGTAAGCTCTATCGTATCGCCAATTATTTCACCATCCTTATTAAACTGGGCAATACATAGCTCTTTTGTATCAATATTGAATCCCAATAAAAAATTAAAAGCCCTGCTGTTAAAAAACATTCCTTTTAATAAAAATGCATATACAACTGTATAATTGCTTGCAGGAGAAAACGCTTTAGCAGAGGCTGTTTTAACGAGAACCCTGCTTTTATCCTGCTTTTCTTTTGTTATATCAAGTATCTTCATGCTGATATTCTATTCTATTAGAGACTTTTATTCTATATTGTGAATTTTCCCTGCAGGGCACACACTCATGCAGATGCCGCATACTGCGCCGCGTCCAATGTGCTGAAACTCCTTTTTCATAAAAAGACTGCATTTTTCAGGATCTAAAAGTTCTTCGCGCTTTGTTGAAACGGCTTTATTTCCAAAGAGTGCATGTGAGGGGCAGGAATCAATACAAAGCGAACAGTTGGAACAGTGTTCAGATAAGGTAAAATTATGATCTTCATTCTTTTTCGGTACAGGAGTGCCGGAGAGGAAAGATGGAACAAAGTTGGTAAATACCGTTCCGAGTCTAACCCTTGGTCCCAGATTATTTTCCAAAAATAAACAGCTTCTTCCTATTTTACCCAGACCTGCTAAAACGGCTGCTTCCTTATGAGAAAACTTTGCACTAAAAGGAGATTCATTGGAAGGAATCGATTGGGAGGCAGGGATGGGAAAAAAAGAATAACCTTCTTTCTGCAGGTATAGACCTAACGAAAGCTGTACCTGATCAATAAAATAATTTAATGTCCTATAATGATGAAAGTAGCTCATGGTAGGAGCTTCTTTAATTTCATCGACTACGGCATCAGATACCTGAACTGCGAGGGAAATTGCGGTTGGAAGGCGTCTGAGGTATGCATCATCAGACGGGCACCTTGAAAAGCCGCAGCTTACCGCTCCCTTTTCAAGTATTAGACTGCGTATTTCCTGTTCAACTTGTTCAACAGGTTTTGGTGTGTGAATCATGTTTTTCTCCAAACTTTTTGTTCTTATATTTATTTTCGACTTTTTCCTCACTTTATTGAGTCCCTTCTAAAAAATAAACTGATATTTTCTTTTTAACCGCCTTTTACAAAATCCCGGCCGAAAATAAGCTGATAATTGCTTCTTTTCCAGGTTTTCCACAGTATTTTAGTGATTTGGTTACAGTTAGGGTAGACTAACTATGTTATAATAGATATATACTAAAAACACAGCAAGTGTTTTTACTGAAAAAAACATGGAGGAACGTATGGAAGAGACTTTTGGTAAGATGCCCTTGATTGGAGAAGATGCTCCGCACTTTAAAGCGGTTACAACACAGGGTCCTATTAATTTCCCGGAAGATTATAAGGGAAAATGGGTAATTCTTTTTTCGCACCCGGCAGATTTTACTCCGGTATGCACTACAGAGTTTATGACCTTTGCAACACTCGCAAACGATTTTAAAGCGTTGAATACAGAGCTTATTGGACTTTCAGTAGACTCTCTCTATGCTCATATTGCATGGCTTAGAAAGATTCAGGAAATCGAATGGAAGGGAATGAAAAACGTAGAAGTTAAGTTCCCGCTTATAGAAGACATCCGTATGGAAGTAGCAAATAAGTTCGGTATGATACAGCCGGGACAGTCAAATACACAGGCTGTACGTGCAGTATTTGTTATAGATCCTAATGCCAAGATTAGAACAATTTTGTATTACCCGCTCAGTATGGGACGCAATTTTGACGAAATTAAGCGTATTATTCAGGCTCTCCAAAAAGCAGACAGCGACAAGTGTGCAACTCCTGCAGACTGGAGACCGGGCGATGATGTAATTATTCCAACAGCCGGTTCCTGCGGAACTGCAAAAGAGCGTGTCGAAAGCAAGGATCCCAATCAATACTGTCTCGACTGGTTTATGTGTTTTAGAAGAGAAAGCAAAAAGTAATGTAGACAAAAGTTTACTCTTTTATAGACAATATACACAATTACCCCTCCTGAGTGTATCTTTATACAGCAAGGAGGGGTATACTATTTATATGACAAATTCAGTGATTTATTGTTTTTCTGCAACAGGCAACAGCTTATCTGCTGCAAGAAGAATTGCATCAAGATTAGATGCAAAGGTTATTCCTATAACCAAAGAAACCTCATTAGACTGCAGTGCAGATCAAATAGGTCTTGTTTTTCCCGATTATTTTATGGGAATACCTAAGATAGTATCAGATTTTTTGGAAAAAATTTCTATTCAGCAAAAAGATCCGTATATGTACGCTGTTATAACTTACGGCGACAGTCCGGGCGGCGCCTTAAATCTTGTTCAATCAATTCTTTCAAAACGGTCACTGCATCTCTCATACGGAAAAACAATTAAGATGGTTGAAAACTATATTCCCATGTATGAAGTGAAACCCGAAAATCCCTCAGATATCCTTCATAAAGCTGATATAGTCTGTGATGAAATAGCTTCTTCTGTTCTTTACGGTCAGCGTATAACAATTAAACCGGCAGTTCCCTTTATTTCAAAAATTGTGTATTCAATGTATCTAAAAAAAACAGGTGAAGGCGATCGCAATTTTGTTGTAGAGGAAAGCTGTACCGGCTGCGGAATATGCGCTTCTGTCTGTCCTCAAAAGAATATTACAATAGCAGATAAAAAGCCTGTATTTAATCATGACTGTACACATTGTTTAGCATGTATGCATTGGTGCCCGAGTGAGTCCATTCAGTATGGAAAAAAATCAAAAATACATAAGCGGTATCATCATCCGGAGATTACGCTTAAAGATATGAGTCTCTAATACTTGTATTTCGGGCTTGATGCGTATGAATATCCGTTTGAAAAATTTACTGGACTCTTTACCCGTACTCAGTCCTGCGGCTGTTAAAAGTATTTTACTTGAAATCGCCGAGGAACAGTACGGAAAATTTTCATCCTCGCTTCTTCCCGGAACTCAGCATATTGCAGGGGTAAGGCTTCCCTTTTTAAGAACTATAGCAAAACACATTGTCCGGTCAGACTGGAGGTCCTTTTTGCAGGAGTCGTGGGCGCTAGCCTATGAATCACACGGGACGGATGTTCTGTTCGAGGAAAAAATGCTTCACGGGATGATTCTCGGCTGTGTTTCTAAAGTTGACCTTGATGAGCTTTTTCATTACTGTTCCTATCACATTAAGTCGATTGACAACTGGTCATTGTGCGACAGTTTTTGCTCTGGTCTTAAAACTGCAAAAAAATCCCCTGCACATGCTGACTTTGTGTGGAATTTTCTGCAGCCTTATTTTGTACTCCCCGATATTCCTTCCACCGAATTTCAAGTGCGGTTTGCCCTTGTTATGCTGCTATCCTCTTTTTTACAAGAAGAAAATCTTGAAAAAATCTTTGACCAAATTGCTAAAACGACGCATTCAGGCTACTATGTAAAAATGGCAAAGGCGTGGCTTCTTTCGATGTGTTATGTCCATTTCCCGTCTCTCTGCAGGCCTTTGTTTATATC
>JAKJFV010000216.1 GCA_022704725.1 Spirochaetota bacterium | reverse complement strand
TACGACTTGAAAGACGGTTCTATTGGGAACAAGATCAAAATCTTTAAAACCATAATCAGCGGTTACATAGGAGAAGCTTTCGGGAATTTGCGAAAAAAGACCGGAGCCGAGAGAAATAGTCAAAGAATCAATGTTAGATGTATTCCGTAAAACCGACCACTGCATTGAATAACGGGGTGTAATAACAGGAAGAGTTTGCAGCCTAAACTCCTTTTCTTTGTTCCAAATAAGAGTATGTTCACCCCTAAGTCCTAATTCACCCTGAACAACAGAGCTGAAATTCCAAAGAACATAGCCTGCAGAATTTAGAGTATTATTTGCATTAATAGATTCTTCTTCATTGCTTTCATCTTTTGTAACTTCAGTGCCTTGACGGCTTTCTATGAGGGAATAGGACTTTGTAGTATCTGTTAATGTTTGAAAAACTTCTTCAATACCAAAACCAATAATATGATTTTGATTAATCTGAATATCCGAGTCCAGTTTTCCCTGAACAAGCTGGGTTGTACCAAGAATTGAAAATTCACCTATTGTTGTATTCTCAAAATCAAATTCGGTATCTTCTGAATGGTCATTTATTGAAATTGTAATTGCATCCCTGTACAGATTGTAGGCTCCCTTCATACGAATATTAATTTTATCTGTCGGAAGCCATGATGCATTTAATGAAGCAAAAGACTGAATATCGAGCCATTCTGCACTAATATTACCGATAACACTGCCGGATGAACTGTCAACCTTTATGGTTAATCCCTCACTGCCGAAAAAAACGTTGGATCCAATACTCAGCCTGTCAAAGGGCTTATAAGAAAATTTTGCATAGCCGTCTCTTATAAACGGCATCTGTTTTACGACACTGCCGATTTTTACTTCGGATAAGGGAAGCGCATCATAGAGAAGAGGTATTGTATCTAAGTACGTTAGACTTCCTCCAATAAATAAAGCGGCCTTTTTTGTAAACGGAATTTGAGCAAAAGCATCGGTTGTTATGGAAGAAACACTCACATCCAGCCGTACTTGATCAGATTTCGGCTCTATGGTGGCGACATCCAGCAGACCCGAGGTTGCGCGCCCGTAACGTGAAGAGAAGACGCCGTGAGACATCTTCACATTTTCGACCATGGAAGGATTAAATATAGAAACAGAACCGCCCCAGTGAAAGGGAGAAAGCACATACACGCCGTCCAGCACAGTCCCCATCTCTTCCGGGTAACCACCGCGGACAGAAGGCTGAGCAGACCACATACCAGTATATATCATTCCGGGAAGTGTTTTAATTGTAGTCATAATATCCGGAAGGATTCCTATTCGGGATGTTGTTTCCATCTGCCGTTTATCGACAACAATAGAAATTCCGCTTTTTTCATCAGTTTTACCGGGCGCCTTACGTTCTACAACGAGTTCTTTGCCTTCTATGACCTCAGAAATAGACAAGTAAATCGTAACCGTCTGCTGTTTTTGAAGTACCCGCACCCGCTCTTCCGCATAACCGGGCATAACAGCAGAAAGAACTGCAGCTGCGGTATCGGGAGAAGGAATCTCGGCAATGCCTTCGAAATCTGTAAAATATTTAGTCTGCGGATCAAACGAATAATAAAGCGCAACACCCTCAAGAGGAAAATCCAAGTCCTTATCAATAACAGTAACAGCTACGGTCTGTGTAAAACCGGCTGCTGCTGTTAATAAAAAAAAGAGAACATATAGTATTTTTTTAAAACTCACTCTCTCCCCCTTACATAAAACTATAACAATTTTAATTGTTTATTGGTTACTTTTTTATACTGATAAAAGAGCCTGATCAATATCTGCAATAATATCATCAACATGCTCAAGGCCGCAGGAAAACCGTATCATACCTGCGTCTATTCCTGCATCTTCAAGCTGCGAATCAGTCAGCTGTCTATGGGTAGCAGAAGCCGGGTGCAATACACAGGTGCGTATATCAGCTACATGAACGACATTTGAGGCCAGTTTTAAGGAATCCATAAACCTCACCGCAGCGTCTCTGCCGCCTTTTATAGAGAATGTAATAACACCGCTTGTTCCCTTGGGCAGATATTTTTGTGCAAGCGCATAATAAGGGTCGTTCTCCAATCCCGGGTAGCGGACCGAAAGAAGTTTATTAGACGCAGAAAAATGTTTAGCAACAATAAGAGCATTTTCACAATATTGTTTCATTCGAACCGGCAAGGTTTCAATGCCGATATTAAGCAGAAAGGCTGAATGAGCGGACGGGTAACAGCCGAAATCTCTCATCAGCTGCATACGGGCTTTAATAATGTAGGCCAGATCGCCGAAAGCCTCTGTGTATACAACCCCGTGATAACTTTCATCCGGAGAAGTAAAATCAGGAAATTTGCCGTTAGCCCAGTTGAATTTGCCTGAATCGATAATTACTCCGCCGCACTGCAGTGCATGGCCGTCAAGATACTTCGAAGTTGAATGCGTTATTATATCTGCACCGTATTCAAACGGCCGGCATAAATAGGGGGTTGCAAAAGTATTATCAATTATAAGAGGAACATTGTTCGCATGTGCCGCTTTTGCAAATTTTTCTATATCGCATACAGCAAGAGCAGGATTTGTAAGAGTTTCGCCGAAAACAGCCTTTGTATTGGGTTTAAAAGCTTTTTGTATTTCTTCCAAAGATGCATCAGGAGAAACCCAAATACACTCAATACCAAATTTCTTTAAAGTTACGCCGAACAAATTAACTGTTCCGCCGTAAATACCGGCAGCCGCGATGAAGCTTTCTCCTGCGCTGCAGATATTTAAAATTGATAAAAGAGATGCTGCCTGCCCGCTCGACGTAAGCAGGGCTGCCTTTCCGCCTTCAAGAGCTGCAAGCTTTTTTTCTACAGCGTCGCAGGTAGGATTAGCGAAACGGGAATACATGAATTCTGTCGGCATATCGAATAATCGGGCGATGTGTTCAGTCGAATCAAAACGGTACGTAGTACTTTGTACAATCGGTACAACCCTGGGTTCTCCATTTTTAGGAGAGTATCCCTCATGCAGACATTGCGTTTCCAATTTCATATAGTCCTCCAGCTCAAGCGTGAGCATTAAACACCTGCTAAAACAAGTGTTTAAAGCATTGTGACAAAAAAACTTTATCTCGTCAATCTTTTCTATTTATGAATACAGCGTATTAAACGGACTTACAGCATACCCGTTCTTACTATACAGCATGGTATTAAACCAGTTAGCCCAGCCGTAAGAAGCCCCGGAAGGCTTTTCAACCTTTGAAGAAGACAAAATAACAACATACGATCCGGATACTGCATCTTTCTCAATTCTTACATCTGCGGGATACTGAATTCCCTTTTCGTCCAGCACAGAGAAAGGGTTATCCTCTGCAGAAATTTCCCCGGTGCATAAAAACAGCTCATCTTTAATTACATCATTCCCGGCATTATTCCAAACAAGACGTAAACCGTCCGCGGCATATGAGAAATGAACTTTAACAGTGTTTTCAATAATGTCAAACGAAGAAAAAAGAGGGCTGTAGGCATGCGTACAGGGTTGTCCGTAGACTGCGTGAAGAATTTGAGAACCCGCTCTCTCCCCGGGGGTTCTCTTTGCCTTGGGGTGTATGTCGCGCCTCTCGCCGCAGTCTGTAATAACGGTTAATCCCGTATTTCTCATCTGTTTAAAAACCGATTCCTGCGCCCGGCGAATTACGGCCCAGGAACAGCCGCTGCTGTCTTCATCAAGGGTGTATACAG
>JAKJFV010000215.1 GCA_022704725.1 Spirochaetota bacterium | reverse complement strand
CTATAAACCCCTCAGTTGAGATTATTTTGTTTTTTATTGATTACTATAAACTCTAGCTAGTATGATAACCCTCTTTTTAAAAAACCGCAATAAAAAATCATTAATATTTGCTAAATATTTACTTTTTATAACCTAATTTAGTTTATATAAAATAATCAATTTCTTAGTTTATGTTTACTATAATCACACAAACAGTCAGAGAAAACGGTTTTTTTAGCTTTTTTAAGTAATTAATTAAGTTTTTTTAGCATTTTTTTGTTGCAGTATTCTAAAAGCAATTGTATAATTGACTCAACTAATGAACAAATGGAGGAATTCGATGAAGAAATTTAATGTATTAGTTGTTTTAATTGCGGTTATGATCATGCTTGCAGGCTGTGCATCAAAACCAGAACAGACAGAAACAGCAGCTGTTGAAGAAGCAGCTCCTGTAGAAACAGTTGCTTCCTATACAGAACTTGAAATGCCCGCCGGCGAAGCAGTTCTTATGGACAATTTTGAAGAAGGAAACTTCTGGTATGCAGTTGCCGACAGCTGGGATCAATGGGGAAGTCACAATCTTTCCCTCACTGCAGAATTATCAAGCAGCTGGGGAACAGACGGCGGAACATCACTTGAATGCGTATACGACATTGCAGGACCTGCAACTTCTATGCAGGCATCATTCTGCTGTGATCAGCCTTTAGAAACAGACTGGACCGGTGCAAAATTTGTTGTAATGGACATTAACAATGTTGAAAAACACGATGTACAGCTCAACGTAGCAGTTCAGGCAACAGACGGCTGGACATGGACACAATCTGCAGACCTGGTATTCCCCCCCGGAGAACACCTTGGAGTATTTGCAATTGATTCTTTTGCAGGACTTGAAGCAGTTAAACGCATGATTATTAACGTAACCGGCGAAAACCCGGGCGGAACTGTTCTTATTGATAACTACCGCGTAATTTACTAGAACATTACCAAACAGAACGGCATCCTCTCAGGATGCACCTGAAAAAAGGCACCCCTTACTGCAAAGCAGATAAGAGGTGCTTTTTTTATTAAAGCTTCTTTATAGTTTCACGCATCCCGGAAAAAATCAGCTCAGCAGTTTGATTTGAAAACCTCATAGGAATTTGGTTCTCGACTTTGCGAATAACATTCGGAAGTTCCACAACAATCTCGTCCAGAATTTTTTCAGCATTAGTTATTCCTTCACGATTAGCTGTCTCAATCCAATGTCTCCTTGCAATTTTATTCCACTCATAATGCTTATTTTTACCACTGATGGACATCGCCATTCTTAACTTCTGTTTCTGTATTTTTCCGGAAGCAAACAATGGATATACTGATATAACATCGTACAAGGGCGTTAATGAAAAAGATCCTTTTTTCTTTATGTATATACTAAAATTCTTTCCATGGCCATCGGGTGCAGCAAGAAGCCAATTAATAACAAGTGCTTTAAAAAACATATTCCTATCTTCTTCTGCACAATCAGAAGAGCGTAGAAGTGAGAAAACATCATGGACACCGGGACCGCCTTCGTTTTCATATTTAAATGAAGGATTTATACCCAGAGCCTGACAAAAATCTTCCTGAGGCAGCCTCATAATCCATGATCCGTCGACAGAATAAGCACGATCAAAACGTTTTACCACTAAGGCACTCATATTTTCATACGTAAAAATATCAGCCTCCGCTGTGTGCAGGCCAAACTCTTTCAAAATGCGCAGACATAGCCATTCATTATCAATAGAAGAAAAGGGACTATCTGATGCTGTATTAAAGAGAGGCAATGGTTGCTTAAAAATATGCGAAGTAGGAGTTGCCCCAAGAGGTCTACACCAGGAACCATCATGATAAAGGAACGCTGACTTTTCCTGAGCTCCGGCAAGTGAAATACGGAAGGTGTCATCATTTAGAAACCCAAATGAAGTATTGTAGGAACCTGCTTGCAGCAAATTAGCGAGAGTAGAGTTTGTTAATTTTTCTGCACTTATTGAATGAATATTTCCAGGATTTTCAAAATGTTTTACTATCTGAAGTGCTCCCGCACAATCGCGCCCAATCTCCTGTAAAAGATCAAAAGAGCGAGTCGATGCGAGGTCATACCTTCTCTTTATCCGGCTTAAAATATCTGGATTATCCGGCAAGAGATTGTCAAAAAAGTTCTCAACCACTTTTCCTGAATACACTGAATCTACTAGAGGTAATGATAATGATATAGGACGAGCATAAAACGAGGAAAGCCATGATTCACAGTATTCTAATGAGAGTTGCCCTCTTTCATTCCGCATCCAATAACCGACAAGTTCACCATTCATATAAATATCAAGTATTCCGGAGTTTCCCATCACCATATCTCCATACTTTTAGTTAAGTGGTCTGAATCCTGCCTTGTTTCCTCTAAATCTTCATTTTTTGGAAAAAGCGTAAGCGATAAGCCTAATGCATTAATAAGCTTAAAAAGGCTCTCAACACTGGCTCGCTCCGGCTCTCTTTCAATGAGAGAAATTGTCTTTTGAAGCAGACCAGATTTTTCAGCGGCTTGAATTTGAGATAGATGAAGTTTTTTTCTCTGAGTGCGTAAAACCGTTCCCAGATGAGCTGGAATGGTAATTGTGTAAGTCATGAAAACAGTATACCTTTCAAGGTATAAAATGTCAATAAACCCTACAAGGTATAATGCATACATAATACCCTACAAGGTAATTTTTCCAACAATTGCTGAGTTTCAGTATCAGTCTTGAACAACAATACCTTTATCAGTTAGAAAATTAATAAGCTCATAAGCCATTTTTTCATGAGTGTCGAGGCGGGGATGATTATAGGTAAAAGCCTTGTAAAAATACACCGATATTTTCTCATCATTACAGTTTTTAACGGCATTATTTATACCGGTAATTAAGGCACGTGATGATTTTACAGCACCCATTCCGCCGGTTGCACATACAATCCATGCGTCCGGGTACACTTCCCTCACCTGATGAAGAAACGCTTCATATTTTTCAGTAAAATCCGATGGAAAAGGCTCTCCTTTACTTTGCGGATACCCGTAATCATTCTGCCCGAGATTAATTACTACAATATCCGGCTTTTTTTTGGAAAAATCATACAAGGGACTGCGGAGTCTCGGGTACAAATTTTTCCAGGTCTTAGACAACAATATGTCGTTCCAACTCGCAGAAATACCGGTACCGCTGACAGCTATATTTGAATAATCCGCATCAAGAAGGCGGCAGGTTATGGCGCCGTAGGAAGTAAAGTTATTATGCTCCAGATAATTAGTATACGAGTCCTCATCCGGATCCTCATTGCAGGCGCCTGCTGTTATTGAATCGCCGTAAAATTCAATAAGAAGATCTTTTTCCGGCGGCGGAGAGCCAAGCCCTCCAACCTTTTCGCGGCACTCGAGAACAAGTCCGTAAAACTTATCCTGAGCAAACATCGCCTCAACCCGTTTAAATACGGTACAGGTGTGTAAACCTTCTCCCAGATCTGCATCCAGAACATAGTACGATTGAGAACCGCCTGAAGGATGCAGCAGATATATTTTTCCGTCAATAATTACATTGTAATAAGAATTTTGTCCTGTGGAACTTAGGCTGATACCGAAAGACGGGCCGTAAAAGGTACACGAAAAACCGGATCCCTGCCATATAAACACAGGGGTGGCAGGTTTTGAAAAATCGATTCGCCCGCTGTAAAGAAAACCGGAATCACCCGGAGGGACAATAATTGAAGACTCACCGTT
>JAKJFV010000214.1 GCA_022704725.1 Spirochaetota bacterium | reverse complement strand
TAAAACGACGGCATATTAGCAGATATGCTTTTGCAAAGAATGCGGGTATGAATCCGTTTGTATTATCAAGGGCAATGACTAATATTGAGGACGCAAAGTACAAAACGCTTAAAAAAATGGCCAACGGCCTTGGAAAGGGATTAAGGCTGGAACTTTACGACCTGCCAAAACACACATAAATAGTAGTTTCCAGAGTAGTTGGTTTATATTTAGTTTTGTTATTAGCCCTGGTAGACGCGGGTCTTCAGCCCGCGGCAGTTGATTTGTATTTAATGTTTGTATTTGCTTTATGAATCATTTTGTACTTATGAATTTGTAGGGACGGCGCTCCCGCGCTGTCCGCGTATTTGATTTGTCTTCATATCTTCCGTCCCTCCGTGCATCTGTCCCTTAGTCCCTCGGTTTTTCTGACCTTCCGACCCTCTGACCCTCCGACCTTCTGCTCTTTATTCCGTCTCTCTGGATTTATTTATGGGATATGGGATATGGGATAGAAGGTTATGGGATAAATTTTCTGTATTTCCTCAAAAACTCCTTGCCAAACCCCCAACACAGCCCTATAATACTAATTGTGGAAGGGGAAATTTACAAGGAAGCGGAGGGAACAGGGCATTGGGAGTAAGAATCAGTTCGTTTTTTCCTGTTATCAATAAAAATAATTATGTTAAATCTTGCCTGTTTGTCAAAAGCGTGGGTATGGATAATTGCTTGGTTATACTTCCTACTTTCATTTATCCGCTGGAGTGTAACGAAGACGGAAGGTCTGGCACGATTTTTTTTCCTAGGGTCTTATTTATGGGATAATTTATATTTCAAACAGTTGACCGCTTTTGTTTTAAAGTGTAAAATTATTCCGGAGGTGAAAAAATGGCTGTTAAAACAAAAGATGAAATCAAAACAATTACAGAATATATAACCGGCAGGTTTAAACCTGTTAAAGTTATTTTATTTGGTTCTTATGCCTATGGCACACCCGGTGAAAACAGCGATGTTGATATACTTGTAATAGCAAAAGACGGCGAGGATATAGACGCAAAAGAAGTACGCGCCGCTGTCAGGGAAAAGTTTGGATATGCTGATTCTTTTGATATCATTGTAAGGACTGAAAGTTACCTGAATGAACGGGCAAAGGACGGGGATTTCTTTGTAAATGAAATGATTGATAAAGGAATGGAGCTTTGAAACTTTCCGCCGGAGAATGGTTTAATAAGGCCGATGAGGATTATACGGTGGCAGCAAGGGAGTCAAAGGCGAGTCCTGTCTTTCATAATATTGTATGCTATCATGCGCAGCAGGCAGCGGAGAAAATGCTTAAGGCATACTTGCAGGAACTTGATATAAAATTCATGAAAACCCACAGCCTGCTTAAATTGCTTGAACTTTTAAAGACGGCGGATGTTTTTATGGTTTCTTTTCAGGATAGTTTTGCTTTTATAGATGACTTAACACCGGATATCAGGTATCCAGGACCCGGAGTAACAGAAGCGGATGCTAAAAGGGCTTTGGAAATAACGGAAAAATTAAAAGCATATATTAAGGATAAAATGAAATAATACAAACAAAAAGGTAAAACTCGGTGCCGGACCTTGAAAGTAGAAAGTAAAATGTTTGTTTGATTTTTTCTCCCAAATTGCAATCCTGCTCTTTGTGTGGCAGGGCAAACAGATAATGGGAAAAGGGCATGAGCCTATCAGACGGGAATTATCTTCCGGGACTGTTTTGCTTTCTACTTTCAAGGTATGGTATTGATTTTGTAAGGTGTAGATTATAAAGTGAGGGTATAATTGAAACTAATAACCTGGAACTGTAATATGGCTTTTAGGAAGAAAGCCAAACACATCTTTAAATACAACCCGGATATCCTTGTCCTGCAGGAATGCGAGCGTTCTTATAAAATACCATCTGAACTATTCGGCAATAAACCAACAAGCCCGGCGATTTGGTATGGGGACAACAAGAATAAAGGAATAGGCATCTTTACTTTTAACGGATATAAAGCAAAAGTTATAGAGCCGCCAAAGAAAAATGATAAATGGTTCATACCTATAAAGATAATCGGGCCTGAAAAGTTTAAACTTATAGCAGTATGGGCTATGAATTACAGAGCAAATGAAGTTGTTAAAGGTGTGCGTCCTGCATTTGCAAGTATTAAAGGGCTTCACAAGTATTTGGATTCAGGTGTTATCATGGCAGGTGATTTCAATGATAATGTATGCTGGAATTATAAAAAGCGGGGAAAAGGAGATTTTACGGACAAACAGCTGTACCTTCAAAGCCTTGGCATCCAAAGCGCTTATCATATCCATAATGCCAAACCCCACGGAAATGAACCTCATCCGACAATTGTGTGGATGAAAAACATGAAGACAACTTATCATATTGATTATGTGTTCTGCGGGGAAAAGTGGCAGGGCAGAATAAAGGCTGTATCTATAGAAAAGCCGGGTAAGTGGCTGAAATACAGTGACCATGTGCCGGTTATGGTGGAGTTTGGCGGTTAACTAAACTTAAAGGAGATTATATGGAGATAAGTAAAAGCAGCAGGCACTCGAAGATAACCGGAGATTTTGGCGAACATCTGGTTCTTTACTGGTTATCTAAACACGGTTTTGAATGTGCAAATGTAGATCATACGGGGATAGATATTATTGCGAAAAATCCCGTAACAAAAGAATTAATGGGGATATCTGTTAAGAGCAGAAGCCGAAACAAAGGAACCGAGGACACCGGCGTCAATATACCCAGAGATAACATTGAAAAATCAAAGATTGCATGCGAAGCATTTGGATGTGTTCCGTATTTTGCCGTAGTGGTAGATGGTGCTTCAAAGATTATGGTTTTCATTCTATCACTAAAAGAGCTGCAAAAAATTCATCCGCCGGCAAAACGCATTTCGTCCTGGACAATGGGGAAGAAAAAGATTGATGAATACTATGCTAATCCCGATATAAAAATTTTTGAATTTGATTATAAGACTTCGAGATGGTGGGAGTAAAAAAAACACCCGCTCCGGATGTTGGAAAAGTAAATATTCAATAACATAGCGGGCAGTTTGGGACGGTTGGCTTAACAATAACTCGTTTCCGCGGGCTGAAGACCCGCGTCTACCAAATCTAAACTAAGCTGCTGAACTGCCTGTCTTATTTATGGGATATGGGATAACAGGATATAGGATAAGGGTTGGGAATAAGGATTTACACAAGACCCTTTCCATAAAAACTCCTTTACAAATTCATTTTTTTCTGTAAAATAGTCCGAAAGTGTTTTTATCCGGTAAAACTGTGTTTTATAAACACTATACTTTATGAAGGAGGAACAGATGGAAAACATCGCACTAAGCCCGTTGACAGGTTCAGAACTGAACATGATCTGGATCATCTGGGGCATCGCACTTGTTGCAATTGTGTACGGTTTCTTTCTTATGGGCGAAATCACAAGAAAAGATTCCGGCACGGCCAAAATGATCGAAATTAATAACGCGATCATGGAAGGCGCGAACGCGTACCTTGCAAGGCAGTTCAAGACAGTTGCATTACTTGTAGTTGTTCTGGCAGTTGTCCTTTATTTCACGGGGACAGCGCATGATCCCGCAATTAACCTTGGAAGGGCAATTGCTTTTGTGCTTGGCGCAACAGCATCGGCTCTTACAGGTTTTATGGGGATGAGAATGGCTGTAAAAGGAAACGTAAGGGTTGCCGCTGCCGCGTTAAAAGGCAAAGTGGAATCGCTTACAATCGCTTTCAGGACAGG
>JAKJFV010000213.1:3439-3750 GCA_022704725.1 Spirochaetota bacterium | reverse complement strand
ACTGCTTCTATGGGAGGGATGCATTAAAAGCATTTTTACCTACAAAGGAATTGAGTATGCTGTTTTTACGGTTTGTGATGATCAAACTGATACAGTCTCTTTCTCTGTTTCATCCCGTGATCCGGAAAGCTTATGCTCTGTCCCTGCCGGCAGTTCAATATCAGTTGAAGTCTCTTTTCCTTACGGATCTCCAAAAAAAGAGGCCTCTGTTTGGGATGTTCCTTTAAAACATAGAACGAAGACTGTGCTGCAAAAACCGGATGCAGTAATTGTTGAACGGTTTCTCGACAAAGATTTTTACAGTACGGCGG
>JAKJFV010000213.1:0-3429 GCA_022704725.1 Spirochaetota bacterium | reverse complement strand
CCGCAGCGCTTGTGTTTTTGAATGTTCCTTTTACTTTTCTCCTCATAAAATTGACCTGTCATTTATACCGTGTTCTTTCAAGACTGCAAAAGAAAATGCAGCCGGGTTTTGGAAGAAGTATTGGGAGGAAGGCGGATTTATAGATTTTTCTCAAAGTACAGACGAGAGGAGTAATGAACTGCAAAGACGCATTATTTTATCACAGTATCTTCTTGTTATTCAAAGCTGCGGTTCTGCCCCTCCGCAGGAAACGGGACTGAGCTGTAACAGCTGGTATGGAAAATTTCACCTGGAAATGTATCCGCTGCATACAGCCTGGCTTGCGCTTTGGAATCATACTGCGCTTCTGGAAAAAAGTCTTGCATGGTTTCCTTCTCATCTCGATAAAGCAAAAGAAAACGCACGCGCTAATAGTTTCCACGGTGCACGCTGGCCTAAAATGATCGGTCCGGATGCAGTTGACAGTCCTTCTCCAATTGCACCGCTGTTAATTTGGCAGCAGCCGCATATTTTGTATCTTTTAGAACTGGTATACCAAAGCGGCAGGGGAAGAGATTTTTTGGAACAGTACAGGGAATGCGTATTTGAGACAGCAGAGTTCATGGCGGACTTTGCATTTTTTGATCAATTTACCGAAACCTGGACGCTCGAAGGACCTCTTATTCCTGTGCAGGAAGAACACAATCCTGAAGATGTTAAAAACCCCGCTTTTGAGGTAGAATACTGGCGTTTCGGGCTGCTTATAGCCGTTCAATGGCTGGAGAGACTGGGAGAAAAGCCTCCTGCCCAATGGCTCTGTGTTGCACAGAACATGGCGCCCCTGCCTTTTCACGAAGGCTTATACACCGCTCATGAATATTGCGCAGATACATTTACCAAATATAATAAAGATCACCCTTCAATGCTTATGTCTTACGGTTTTATTCCTAACGACCGCTTAGATGCCCTAATGATGAGAAAAACACTGGAAAAAGTAATTGAATGCTGGAATTATGAATCTTTATGGGGATGGGATTTTGCTATGATGGCGCTTACGGCACAAAGGCTCGGAGAGTCCGGTCTTGTCATTGATCTGCTTTTAAAAAATTCTCCAAAGAATTCCTATGTTGCAAACGGGAATAACAAACAGTCGGACCGGAAGGATTTGCCGTTATATCTGCCGGGGAACGGATCTCTTTTGCTTGCGGCCGCTCATCTTGCTGTTACGGGCGCTTTTGCACAGGACGGCTGGAATGCATCTTTTGAGAATCTGCGTCCGTTATTTATCTAATACAAGAAAATGCAATTTGGAGGTACATCATGATTAAAAATCCCGTTATACGAGGTTTTGCTCCGGATCCGAGTGCTCTTAGAATAGGATCAGATTTTTACATTGCCAATTCAACCTTTGAATGGTTTCCGGGTGTCAGGCTGTATCATTCAAAGAATTTGGAGGAATGGACAGAGATTAAACCTCCTCTTACCCGGAAGAGTCAGCTTGATATGACCGGCGATCCCAATTCCGGCGGAATTTGGGCCCCCGATATTTCATATAAGGACGGGTTATTTTATCTGGTATATACAGATGTCAAATCTAAGATTGCTACCTGGTATAATGTTCATAATTACACCGTGTGGGCTTCTTCAATTGAGGGTCCATGGTCTGAACCTGTGTATTTAAACAGTTCCGGTTTCGATCCATCCTTTTTTCATGACGATGACGGAACGAGCTGGCTTGTTAATATGCGGGAAGGATTTAAAGGTATTCTTGTTCAGCAGTTCAATACAGACAGCAAAAAGCTTTCTGGTCCCGTATTTAATGTATATGCAGGAACAAGTGAGGGATACACCGAAGGCCCTCATATTTATAAGAAGAACGGCTGGTATTATCTTTTAACAGCAGAAGGCGGAACCGGATTCGGGCATCAGGTTACCATAGCACGGTCAAAAAAACTGACCGGTCCCTATGAAACAATGCCGGGAAACCCTCTTTTAACAGCGAACGATGATGCATCTTTAAGCTTGCAGAAGGCCGGGCATGGAGACCTTTTTGAAGATGAAAATGGAAACTGGTATGTGTGTTACCTCTGCTCGCGTCCGGCTGCCGGTAATCTAAAATGCGTCTTAGGACGTGAAACAGCAATAGAAAAAATTGTGTGGATTGACGGCTGGCCGCGTCTCGCTCAGGGAGGTAATCATCCTTCTCCGGCAGCCGAAGTTGATGAAAAAGATTACTTCGATTCTTTTAATGCTCCCTCGCTTGATTACGGCTGGAAAAGTCTTCGTATACCTCTGGCCGATGATGTGTCGCTTACCGAGAAAAAGGGATTTTTATGCTTGAGAGGACGGGAAACAATTTTTTCCAACCATCATGTAGCACTTCTGGCACGGAAGCAGGAATTTTTTAAAGCCTCTGTAAAAACAGATCTGGATTTTAATCCTCTATGTCCTGAACACGCCGCAGGTTTATTGTATATGTACGATAACATGCATTTTTATATGATACTAAAATCTCTTAACGAAGAGGGAAAACCAATGTTGTCCTTATATGAATACCACGCGGTCAAGTTTTTAAAGCTTCATGAAGAAGAAATTCGTAATGGAAGACTGACGCTGCAGTTCGTGACGGACAGCAATAAGGTGCAGTTTTATGTACAGAATTCAGACTCGCCTGCCGCCGCCTTTGGACCAAAATTGGATGCCTCTCTTTTGTCTGACGATTCCGCCCGCGGTTTTACCGGAGCACATTTTGCCTTGTACTGTCATGATAGAACAGGATTAAAACATCCGGCCTTTTTTACCAATTTTTCGATCGAAACTGTCAAAAGCAATAAGCATCTCTAATTCTCCTCTAAAACTACAATAATTACAGGAAAAAACACTAAAAAAGAAAGTTTTTTCTTGCGTTTCTGATACTAGTATGCTAGGATGTAAAAAACAAAGCAATTGGATTCAAAATTACATTGTAGAGGAGTAATATGATATCGCCCAAGATTAGAAAATCTTTAAAAGATAATATTTCATCGTACGTTTTTCTTATTCCCTGGTTGTTAGGTTTTTTAGTACTAACCTTATACCCGATGATATATTCTCTGTATTTGTCATTTACAGACTTTAATATTCTTCAGCCTCCAAAGTGGGTTGGATTAAAAAACTTTATTATTATGTTCGGCGGAAACGAAGAGTTTTTAGGTGATGAGCGTTTTCTGAATTCTCTCTATATCACATTAAAATATGTGTTTATATCAGTTCCTTTAAAACTGATATTTGCCCTTCTCGTAGCGGTGCTCATGACGAATAAGCTTCGTCTTGTTCCTCTTTACAGAACACTCTATTACATTCCGACCCTGCTCGGCGGATCAGTTGCTATTGCAGTGTTGTGGAGACGAATGTTTGCAGGCGACGGTCTTGTGAATATGATTCTCGGACTTGTCGGGTTTGAAAATCTTC
>JAKJFV010000212.1 GCA_022704725.1 Spirochaetota bacterium | reverse complement strand
AAGCGCCGTCTACTGGAGCGCGGGCTATGATATTCAAAAGGATTTTTCGAAGTATGAGGGAAATGGCGTAAACCGGCTGTATCAGAGTTTGGTTTTTTGGGCTGCTATCCATGAGCTCAAGCTGCCGAAACCCGGGGATATTATTTTTTGGTCGAATACCTACGACCGTAACGAAAACGGAATTCTCACCGATGACGGGCTTACGCATGTCGGTCTCGTCATGAAAGTCGATGAGGACGGTACGGTCAGTTATATGCACGAAAGCATGACGCGCGGAACCGTTATTGCCTATTTCAATTTGCTTCATCCCGACATACCGCGTTCGCCCGAGGGAAAAATCTGGAATTCCCCCATGTACCTCGGCTCGAACTACGATAAAAAAAATAACCCGCCCCATTGGCTTTCGGGCGATCTGTGGTCTTCTTTCGGCGATGCGGGAAAAACGATGAAAAAAACCCGGCTGTAAAAAAAACCGGACGGGCATTGAATCGTTCCCGTATCAGCCTTATTTCAATAAGGCGATGACGGGATTTTATATTTCTGCATTATGAAATGATATTCCTGTATCCTGTTGTATTAAATCCAAAGATTCTTTTACTTGATTTCGTGTTAATGGGGTTATATTTTCACCTTGCAGATATTTTTAAAAAAAGGTAAACCTCCTGTTTACCTTGCTTAGCGAGTTTGTTACACAAACTCGAGTCCCGTAACCTCTCAGGGCGCCCTCCCTGGCGCATCACTAAGCAAGTCAAACATCCTGTTTTCCTTGCTTGCCGAGTTTGTTCAACAAACTCGAGTTCCATAAGCTCACAAGGAGCCCTCCTTGGCTCATCATTTGGAGCCGCCTGGACTTGAACGTGAGAAACCACGGCAATATACAGCTGTTTTAATCGGTATATAATGATAGTATGCAATCAAAATAGAATGATAAAGGAAGTCACTGAAATGGATGGAAAAATGAGAAGTGCGATTCATGCTGGTTTAAAAGTTTCGATCGTATTGAAAGAAGATCAAAGAACGGGAAAACGGACCGAAGGAATTGTTCAGGATATTCTTACAAACAGCCCGAATCATCCGCACGGCATAAAGGTACGGCTCGAATCGGGCTTAGTCGGACGCGTTCAGGAGATTCTCGGGTAAGATGGAGAGAAGAGGAGCTTAGAATTAGCACTCAATAGGTGATGACTTTCTTTTTTTTACAAGTATATTTCTACCAACTATTAAGATTCTTCCTTGCCAAACAAATAATACTTCTTCTAAGTTCAAATAAAGGAGTTTACAAACAACCGGAATAGGTATATATTTTAATTGAACCTGAAAGTCGGCAGCGACTGGCTATTAGGGTTCCCCCGGGACGCTTGATGCGTCCCTATTTTTTTATCCAAACACGACCAAAAGGGTCTTTTGGGCTGGCTTCTTTACACATAACGGATTCGAACCTTTCAAAATAGCCCTTTGCACCTTGTTTCTTAATAACTTTATTAGGCTTAATATATTGTCCAGTAAAATACGCAATAACATCCACTATTTGAATAAAGTAGGAATGTCTGGAATCTCTAAAGACAGGATCTTCAATTATTCTATTTATAGGTATGTTTCTCGGTTCGCTCTGATACTTACTGGGAATAGGATTATAAGATCTCATTTTTCTCGTTAGTTTTCTTAAATCTTCACCATTTGTATTGTCTGCTATTATCAGACCTTGATCATCCGAAGAAGAACAATCTGGAAAATTCGTGTTTTTTAGAGTATTTTCAAACCTTTGAATAAGCGTACTCCACCCGCGCTCAAAAACAATTTTTGAATCAGTAAAAGACTTTTTATCCACGATTATATTTAAAATTCTGACAAATTCCTGAGTGGAAATCCAATCAATTGTGTTTCTAAGAATTAGAATTCTTTTATTTCTGTCAATTCCTTTATTTGCATCTATTCTCCCATTAATCATAACTTGTGTATGTATCTCTTCCCTTACTTTGAATCCGGTTGCCTTGTTAACACTTCTACGAAAATCTATGAAAGATTTTATAAAACTATTCCATCTTTTCTCATGAATAATTAATGCAGAAAGTATAAAATACTCTGAGCTCCCGGGTTTAATTCCAGTATCACCGCTTTCATCTACATACATTATATACACTTAAACACTCCTATTCTTACTTTATACCTATAAGTATATAAAAGCAATATTCGTTCAAAAAGCTTTTTTCTTATCCGTCAACCTAAGTGTGTGTTGTAAATACAACATACACTTCCAAGAAAAAACAGTATCTTATAGTTGAAAAATCCGGCAGTGTAATCATGGAGGACTATATGACCAATAAGATTGAATTTTCAGAGGCAGTAAAACAATACGGTCCGCTTTTAAAACAGTATGTACCTGTTGTTGCAAAGGTTCACGGAAAAACTCATCCTGAATTTTATGAGGTTGCGTCTCTATATGAAGACCTGCGTAAAAAAATGCAGAAGTCGGTTTCTGACAAACATGAATTATCAGAGGAATTTGCAAAACTGCGCAAAATTACCGGTAATTACAGGATTCCCAATGATGTGTGTGAAACCTACGAAGCGGTGTATACTATGCTGGCTGCTCTCGACGCATCCTATTCTGAGTGATACGGGGAGGCTTTTGAATGCAGAGATTTATTTTACGAAACAAAAATTACATAATGCTTGTAAGTGCAGTGCTGATATCAGCTGGTTTTATAAGCGGACTTGTTTTTCATAACGAAACGGTTATGCTTTGGACTTTGGGAACAGCCTCTGTGCTGGGACTTGCCCCGATTGCTATTCAGGCATTTCAGGCATTGAGGGTTAAGGTTATAAGCATAGACCTTCTTGTCACCATTGCGGTTACGGCGGCTTTTTTTATACAAAACTTTGAAGAATCTGCAATAGTAACCTTTCTCTTTTTATTCGGCTCGTATCTGGAAATGCGCACCTTAAATAAGACGAGATCTGCAATTAAAGAGCTCACAGAAATGGCGCCCCTTACCGCTTTAAAACAGATGGATAACGGGGAATTTACAGAAGTGGACGTAGACGAAGTAAGTCCTGGCGATATTCTTCTTGTTAAAACCGGAGCCAAGGTTCCGGTCGACGGTACAGTCTTAAGCGGAGAAGGATACATAAACGAGGCAAGCATAACAGGAGAATCGGTACCTTCAGAAAAAGAAAAAGGGAAAAGCGTGTTTGCAGGAACCATTTTGGAAAACGGGACACTGCAAATTATTGCCGAGCGCGTGGGAGAAGATACAACCTTTGGTAAAATTATTGAACTTGTAGAAGAAGCACAGGATTCAAAGTCTGCTGCTGAAAAGTTCATTGACCGCTTTGCAAAATATTATACTCCCGCAGTCCTTTTGTTTGCGCTCATAGTGTGGATATTTTCCCGGGACATTGAACTTGCCATTACGATCCTCGTTTTAGGATGTCCCGGAGCATTAGTCATAGGAGTGCCTGTGTCGAATGTTGCAGGCATAGGCAACGGCGCACGGCACGGCGTTCTTTTTAAAGGCAGCGAGGTGATTGGGGACTTCAGTAAGGCTGATACCATTGTCTTTGATAAAACAGGAACCCTTACAGCAGGGACACCTCGTGTCGCAGAGCAGATCGTGTATGACGAAGCAGCAATTGACGAGGTACAATCACTTCTTGCAAGCGTGGAAAGAGAATCAAGCCATCCCCTTGCAAAGGCTGTTGTTGATTTTCTCGGGGATATCAGTTTGTATCCGGTAGATAAAACTGATACAGTG
>JAKJFV010000211.1 GCA_022704725.1 Spirochaetota bacterium | reverse complement strand
TGTAAATACTAAATATTTCTTATAAATTTATGAGATTTTTATGCTATAATTATACGATGAGAATTGCCCTGTATGTTAGAAACCTTGATGAACAGTATCAAATTAGTGTTTATAGAGGTATAAGAACTCAAGCTGCAAAAATGGGTATAGATT
Source organism: Spirochaetota bacterium (assembly GCA_022704725.1). Taxonomy (GTDB): domain Bacteria; phylum Spirochaetota; class Spirochaetia; order Treponematales; family Treponemataceae; genus JAAZLA01. Next base: position 3,606 of record JAKJFV010000211.1, on the reverse strand, counting down.
TAATCTGTATTCAAAATGAGACTATTGAGCAAGCAACACTCTATAATAAAAATCTTTTCCCCTCCATGCGTTTTTTATCGGTAGATGGTGTATTATTGCTCTCTTCTGTTATTGTGCTTGATATTGAGTTCGATCTGCCGGAAAGAATAATAAAGCTTTTCAATAATCTTCCCTGCGTTTCAATCGGGAAAAGGCTGAATACCTTTCCCTCTCTGCTTATTCGAAACCGGTATTCTATGGAGTCAATTTTAAATCATCTTGTTCTCGATCACGGCTACCGAAAGTTCCTTTTTATGGGCGGGCCGTCGACACATAGAGATAATATTATTAGAGAGCATGTTTTTAAAAAATCCATGCAGAAATATATGTATCAGTTTAAGGAAATTGAATTTGAAGTTGTTAATTGCGACTTTCTTGAAATGTCGGCTATTCAGGCTATGAAAACCTATGTGCGTTCCCATGAGCATCACCCTGTAGATGTTGTTGTTACTGCAAATGACAGTATGGCAATTGGTGTTCTTAAATGCCTCCGCTCAATAAATAACAATGAATGGAAAAAATGTGCAGTAACCGGTTTTGATGATATTCCCCAGGCTCAGATGGAAATTCCTGCTCTTACCACTGTAAAGCAGCCTCTGGATTTACTGGGGCAAATGAGTGTTTCCACACTCTATGATTTTCACCTCAAAGAGTCGGTTCCAAAAGTACAGCTTGTAAATACAGAGGTTGTGATTCGAAATTCATGCGGATGCAACCGCTTTAATATTGAGGACTCTTCGTCAGATTCTTTTGAAGGGTTGAATTCTCCAAAAGACTTCAAGGAAAAAATGCTTCAGATTTATACAAGAGAAATAAAGTCTGAAGAGTATTTAAAACACGTCAGTATTTTAGCGCAGCAGCTGAATTCTGCCTATTCAATAAAGGAATTAGTTCTTTGTCTGCAGGATTTTCTTGAAAAAATGGAAATTAAGGTATGCTACTTTTTCCTATATCCGCAGGGTGAAAATATTGACACAAATAAGGCTCATCTTCTGTACGAACGGTATGAGGGTACAGAAATTATGTTAAGCGATGTTTCTCCTCAAATATCATTAAAGGATTTTTTTGATTCATTGTTTTTAAAAAAACATTCCGAACCTTTTTTTCATTGTCTGCTCCATTTAAACGCAGAGGAAGTCCCTCTTGGACTATTGGTATATGAAGCCGATGACAGTGTTCAGCCTCATCTTTGTAATGCCGCACTTCTGCTGCAAAATGCTATTAGACTTATACAGGTACTTGATAAGGAAAAAGACAGGGCAGATCAGCTGGAAGTTGAAGTTGCAAAAAGAACAAGCGATTTAGTAAAAGCAAATAAAGAGCTTAAAAAAGAGGCAGATAAGCGCATCGCGGTTGAAGCAGAGGTATTAAAAATAAGTGAAATGGAGCGGTTAAGGTTTTCACTCGATCTGCATGATGATATTTGTCAGCGGCTTGCAGGAATTTCCATGTTTTGTACCAGCTTGAAGACTGCTCAAGAGCCGGTGCTTAAAGATTTATCATCAATGATTGATGAAACCTTATTACGGACCAGACAATATGCGCATGATTTTTTTCCTCTTGAACTTGATACCCTTGGTTTACATGAAGCTTTTGAAAGTTTATGCATGAACGTTCAGAAACAAACAGGCTGTGTCTGCACGTATGAATGGAAGGTTGCCCCGGATATTCAGTTGTCGGTGACAAAAAAGATGAATTTATTTCGAATTATTCAGGAAGGAATGCAGAATGTCATTAAACATTCTAAAGCCACTCATGTACTTCTTAGTGCTGTAAGCAGTAAAACTCACATATTTGTGACGCTGGAAGATAATGGAACCGGTAAGGTCGAAAAAAAGGCGGTACAGAACAGCAAGACTGCAAAAAGGATGGTTTTGGGCAGGGGCTTGGGACTAAAGTCAATGGAGTACAGGGCTCATCAGATTAATGCAGAATATTCCTGGAAGTCGGAATCCGGTAAGGGGACTGCAATAAAATTAAAGGTCCCTCTGGAAGACGAGAATCAATAATGGGGCGGCTTTTGATTGAGCAGCTCTTCGCTGTCGAGCATTTCTTTTATTTTTCCGCGGATTTTCTTATTCTCTTTCTTAAGCATTTCAATTTCTTTGCCCTGCTCAACTGATACTTGCTGCAGCTGCATGAGAAAATCTTCTACAAACGCAAGTTTTGTTTCCAGTTTAATAATTTTTTCATCAATTTCATGTAAAGGCATCTTTATTTCCTCTGATAATTTACTCATACCTTATGAGAGTATATCATAAAAATAAAAAAGAGGCCGGCCGGTCTTTGTTTTTACCGGTCAGCCCCTATTTTTTTTACACAGATATACTAAGCTTCCGTGCTAATTAGTCCTTATACAAGGCGCGTTTTTCATAATGTGTGTGCAGTAAGTGATGTGCCTTTTCGCTGTTCGGCTGACCAAAGAAATCCTTGTAAATTTTTGTGATTAAAGGATTCTGGTGAGAAGTTCTAATTTCGCAGTCCTTGTCATCCTGATACAGTGCAGCAGCTCTCTGTTTGCGGATTTCATCAGTTACACCATAGGGCTGTCCGCCTCCGGCAACACAGCCGCCGCGGCATGCCATTACTTCAACAAAGTGGTATGGAGGTTCTTTACCTTCGTCACGGGCTTTTCTAATTTCTGCCATAACAGGCTCAACACTTGAAAGCTGGTGAATTACGCAAAGGCGAACCTTAGTACCATTAAGATCAACTTCTGCAGTCTTTACGTTTTCGAGTCCGCGTGCCGCAGTGTAATCAAGGTTTCCAAGTTCTTTACCGACAACAAGCTTATATGCTGTTCTAACAGCAGCTTCCATAACACCGCCTGTGGCGCCGAAGATTGTTCCTGCTCCGGAGTATGGTCCGATCGGGCTGTCTGCTTGTGATTCTTCAAGATTTGCAAAGTCAATCCCTGCAAGACGGATAAGGGCTGCAAATTCTCTTGTTGTTAATACCTTATCTACATCCTGTGCGCCGGAAGATTTCATTGTATCGTTTCTGCGTGCTTCATAAGCTTTTGCTGTACAGGGCATTATAGAAACTGAATAAATCTTTTCCGGTTTTGCACCGACGATGTCGGAGAAATATGTTTTGGTTATTGCACCCTGCATCTGTTGAGGGCTCTTTGCTGTTGAAAGATTGGGGAGGTAGTCATGAAGATTTTTTTCTGCGTAGTCAACCCATCCCGGGCAGCAGCTTGTGAACATAGGAATCGGGCCGCCCTTGGTAAGGCGTGTTACTAATTCTGTTCCTTCTTCCATGATGGTTAGGTCTGCAGAGAAGTTTGTATCAAATACATGTTTAAAACCAATCATGCGGAGAGCCGTATAAATCTTACCAGTGCTTATAGCTCCGACAGGAAGCCCGAATTCTTCACCGAGGGCAGCGCGTACAGAAGGCGCAATTTGAACAGCAGAAACCAGTTCCGGATCTGCAAGCTTTTCAAATATTTCCTCAAGAGGGTTATGGGTAGTGATTGCTCCAACAGGGCAGTGCGCAGCACATTGACCGCATCTAACACAGGGGCTTTCTGAAAGATTTACGCCTGCAACAGGCCCAATTACT
>JAKJFV010000210.1:3472-3776 GCA_022704725.1 Spirochaetota bacterium | reverse complement strand
ACCGAAAAACATCAGGTTTGGTTTTTGATTATAGAATAATATATTCTGCGACAGAGGGTTAAGCTTTCTTACCTGCCCCCGCTGCTCATTGTCTCCAAAATTTGAAACAGTATAAATGAAGCCTTCTTTATCAATACAAAAATTTGCATATTCCACCGGAACATAGCGGTACATTCTTTCCTGCTGTTCCTTTGTTGCAAAAAATCGCCACATACGGTCAGAAAGAAGTTTCTGGTTTACATTTACTTTATTTGAACCGAAGAATCCGAGAAAGTCGCCTTTTTGATCAAAGGTATATGCACCT
>JAKJFV010000210.1:0-3429 GCA_022704725.1 Spirochaetota bacterium | reverse complement strand
AAACCTTATCCGGAATAAAATCTGTATTTTCATCAATCAAGTCTGTAACAGGCTTACGAATAATCTTAAAACAGACTCCCTCCAGAGAACATACAAAAACCGCCTTGGCACCCCGGTCTGCAATATACAAACTTTTATCAGCATCAACATAAATACCTGCCGGTTCTATTAGTTCAAATGATTCATCCTCAAAATAAAAGGTGTCAATTACACCGGTTAAATTCATCAGCTTGTCAATAATAATAATTCGCTTATTTCCAGAATCTAAAATATAAATATTTCCCTGATCATCCTTACATAAATCTTTTGGATTGTTCATGGGACCGACACCTAAATGCCACCCGTTCACTGTAATTTGAGCATCATATGAAGGAAAGGCAGGAGTGCTTCTGTCCCACATATCATAATTATACGAAATATAAGGCACCGGAGTCGTCATGGGGGGAACCGCTGTTAGAGAAGATACCGCTAAGCACAGCAGTGCTGCAGTAATAATTTTTTGTACAAACTTATGCATACCTACTCCTTTATTCCCGATGAAGCCATAGTTTGAATAACTGACTTTTGAGTTACCTGAAACAATACAAGGGGAGGAATCATCATAACAAGGGCAACGGCTGCAACAACCCCCGCACGGGCAAAACCGCCGGACTGGATCTGCGTCATAATTGACGGAAGAACCTTCATACTTTCATCGTAGATAAATGAATTACCCGGCTGGTTCCATATATCTTTAAAAGAAAAAATAATCAAAGTTAACCATGCAGGTTTTACAGAAGGCATAACCACTCTGGCCCAAATGAAAAATTCATTGCCTCCGTCTATGCGTGCTGCTTCTAAAAGAGAAACAGGAATTTGCGTCATAAACTGCTTCATAAGAAAAACGCCGAGAGTTCCCTGGACTACCGGCAGTATTAGGGCTAAATAAGAATTAATAAGGCCGAGCTTTGCAATAATAACGTACTGAGGTATATACAGTACCTGTCCGGTAAATAAGAGGGCGAGAACAACAATTTGTGAAATTATTTTTTTACCCGGAAAATCGTGTTTCGCGAGAGGATAAGCCGCCATACTTGCAAAAATAACATTGCCTGTTGTAGCAATCACTGTTACAAAGGCACTGTTAAATAAGTAGCGGCTGAAGGGAACCCACAAGCCCGAAAGTATATGCTTTAATTGAATAAAATTGTCGAGCGTAGGGTTTGCAACATAAAGACGGGGAGGAAAAATAAAGAGCTCCTCCATAGGTTTAAAAGCAGAAACAAGGGTGTAAATAATGGGCAGAAGCATAAAGGATCCGAGGAGCCCGAGCCACAGCATGAGAAAAAAATCGACTCCGCGTGAACGGTTAACCTTATCTGCTCCGCGGTATTTAATGCGGTGAATAATTTTTTGAAAAGTACTAGTCATTTGAAACCCTCTTAATAACTTTCAAAATGATCTGATTTGTTACAACCATGATGACAAATAAAAACACAGAAATAGTACAAGCATACCCCATTTCGAATCTGACTATACCAAAGTCATTAATATAGGTACCTATTGTATCCGCCGCATACCCGCGCGTAGGAAATCCTGCAACTGATTTTACAACTTCTGTTACACCGAAAGATGCACTTATCTGCATAACAGCACCGAACAACAACTGAGGGGCCATACTTGGAAGCGTTATGTACCATAATTCCTGCCAGCGGTTTTTTATACCGTCAATGACACCCGCTTCGTACAGGGATTTGTCAATGCTTTGAAACCCTGCAATGAAGGCAAGAAAGCCTGCGCCGAAACTCAGCCAAAGCTGGACAACAAGAACAACGTTCAAAACATATTTTGTGTCTCCGATCCAGTCTCTGGGTTCCTGAAGAATTCCAAGACTCATGAGCCAGCCGTTCATAAGTCCGTAATAGTCGCCGGAAAAAATTATGGTCCAAATATAAAAAACGTTTCCGGCCAAAGTAGGCGCATAAAATATAAGCGTCCATACAGAACGGGGACCCGGCCGGTAATCATTAATAAGCCAGGCAAGCATAAACGAAAGAACATATCCGATCGGACCGGTAATAAAGGCAAATATGAGAGTGTTTTTTAGTACCGTTAAGAAAACCTGATCATCGAGAAGAAGCCTCACGTAATTTGAAAGACCAATCCACCGGGGAGTTTCAAGCATATTAAAGTTTGTAAAACTTAAATATATTGAAGATATAATTGGAATAAGAGTAAAGATAGTGAATAGAATAAAAAACGGAGCCATAAGCGCATAGCTTTCACGCGCTGCCCATATTTTTTGAGCAAGTGTTTTCCTTCCTGCATATTGTAAGTTATTCATCAAGACCCAGCTCCTTTCGTTTTCGTGCAATCTCTTCGTCAATCAGCTGACAGTATTTATACAGCGTGGCGCGTGCATTCATGTTGTTATAAAAAACCTTGCTGAATGCTGTATCCACCATGCGGACAGTGTAGTATCCGCCTGGAACCTCGGGAATTTCCTTAACATCCTTCCACTGGTCGAGAAGCGTTTCCGCCTCGCTTTTTGACCACGGCATCTTTTCAAAAGTTTTAATATTTGCTGTATTCAAGCGGGCTGCTGTTCCCAGAAGGGTCTCGAGCTGAGTTGCGAATTTGAGCTGAACCTCGGGGCTGCTCCACCACTCAAGAAATGCCCATCCTGCATCAGGATTTTTAATCTTATTAAACATAATTGAAGCACCGCCGCCTGCACCTTCTGAGCGGTTAATTGAACCGTCACCCTGCTCCATGCCGGGAATGGGAATCATTGCCCATTCATTTCGGATTTCCGGAGCAGCGGCTGTAAACATATTGTACATGCCGTAACTTGCAATACCGAGAGGCATTTCTCCGGATCTAAAGCGTGTATAAAAATCGAACTTATTAATAAAGCCGTAATTGGCATAAAAATCTGTCCACTGCTTAAACGCAGTATAGGCTTCCGGCTGTGTTAAACCGGTCTTTGTGTCGTTTTCTATATAAAAAGACCCGCCGTTCTGCAGAAGAAGTGTCGGGAAAAGGTTTCTCGCACCCATACCGGCTTGAATTAGATCCATGCTGTCTACCTGCTGATACGGAAGACCTATCTGCATATTATTGCGCTGCAGAACCGGAATAACCGCATACATTTCTTTCCAGGTTTTAGGCGGTTCAATGCCGAGCTCTCTAAAAATATCTTTGCGGTAAAACATCATGTGAAAATCCTGGGTAAAAGGCACCGCATAAATACCGCTTCGGTAGGTATAGGGATCAAAGGCTGTCGGGAAAAAATTTGAACGTATAGAATCAAAGCGCTCAAAGTCTGAAAGGTCATACAAGGCGCCTCTGGAAGCAAGATCAACAGGCTGACTTCGCGCAATATTTATTGCAACCTCCGGCCCCCGCCCCGCAAGAGTTGCTTCAATAAGAGAACCCTGAACAAGACTA
>JAKJFV010000020.1:7615-12361 GCA_022704725.1 Spirochaetota bacterium | reverse complement strand
TCCTGTTTCATCAGAGAAACCGAAGAGAACGCCGAATGCAATGTCTCCTGAATCGCCGGCAGCTAATGTGCTTGAATAGCCTAAGCCTGGTTTAATATACATACCGGCATCACCGATAGGCATATTGTATTCAACTTTAGCACCAAGACCCATTGCTTTTGATGCAAAAGCCATTGAATAACCTGCTTTTACTTCAAGACCAGCAATTGGTTTTGATGTAATTTCTGCTGCTACACCGTAGTCATCGTTGTATTTTTCTGCTGAACGGAAATCTACATCGATAGAGAAGATGTCGCCTGCTGAGTACTGAATAACAATTCCGTGTTCTTTGGATTCATTAACAGCGTCAACTTTTGCATTTTTTTCATAATTTAAAGCACGTGGAGCATTGTATCCGCCAACTTTAGTGTCGCCTTTCATGATACCAACAGCAACTGGACCGAGGTGCAGTTTTGCTACTTTAACCTCTGCCTTACCATCTTTTATCTCAGCATTTTCGATCTTAAGATCTTTTGCTTCAATTTTAATTTCGCCCCAAACACCGTCGCCAGCAGAAGTTTTTGATCCGCCTTTTGCAAGTGTTACTTTGAAATCTGCACTGGCATCATTTTTAAAACCAGTTTTCTTAGAATCGAGGTCTACACCCCAGGTTACTGATGCGTTGCCGCTGAAACCTGCAATGCTTGATTCTGCAACAGGTTCATCTGCGAATACACCAGCAATCATTGCCAATGCAAGAAAAACTACAAGAGCTTTTTTCATTTTAGAAATTCCTCCTTAACATTTAAGGATACCAAACCAACGGTTTTTAAACGGTACTCCTTATCTTTTCGTCTAGGATAGCACGCAAATCCGGTGCCGTCAAGTATTTTTAGCATTTTTTTGTATTTTGTCATTCAAAAGTATAAGCCTTGGAATTATACTCGGTCACAATACTTTCCAAATAGGTCTGGTCGGTAAGCTCTAAATAATCCTGGAGCAAACTTGGAGAAAGATACATATTTACGCTAGGAGAATATGCTGATGTATCATTTGGATCAGGAGCAGGATTGAGATTGATCATAAAATACGGCTTATTATCCAGATATTCATAGTTGGTCCAAAAAGGCACCGTTGCATTTCGGACAGGACTAATTAAACCCCATCCCACTGAAACAGATCCCTTTATGAAAGCATTTTTCTTTGAAGGTTCACGAACAGGAAGATTATCGGCCTCATAAAGTGCAAGATATTCTTCTGCAGAAACCTTTATAAGATCCCGCGTTTTTTTATCCAGAACAAGCGCAATCTCATTTGCAAAAATTCTAAAATAAAGCTCAACAGTATTTGTTCTCGGTACAAGATAAGCCCGTATTTCCACAGGCTTTATTCCGCCTGCATTACTGTGAGTAAGAGCCATCAAATTTTCAAGCTGAATAGGGTTAAAATCACCGAGAAAATTAACATCTTTTTCTTCCGGCACAGAAGTGACGCAGGAAACAGCAGATAGAATGCATAAACTCATCAATACACACAAAAGGATTTTATAATTTTTTCTTAACATTTTTCCTCCAAAAAATACTGCAAGACACAGCAGCGCAGATTGTAATGCTATACAAACAGAAGGATTTAGTAAAGGTTACAAGTGCAGCACGGGGCATTAATTATCAGTTTTCATTGCACAAAGCTTTTGTTTACTATATAATGCAAAATTGAAATTTATAATTAATTATCTAGAAGGTTTTTATGGTTATTTTAACATTGAATTGCGGAAGTTCATCTGCAAAGTATCAGGTATTTGACTGGGATAAAAAAGATGTCCTTGCAAGCGGTATTGTTGAGCGGGTTACACAGGAAGGCTCTGTTATTTCCCACGAGGCAATGGGAAAGGAAAAGCATACACAGGAACGTCCCTGCCCCACACACAAAGAAGCGATTGAACTCATAATCGAAACGATCACCGACAAAGAATTCGGCGTCATTACCGACATGAGCGTAATTAAGGCTGTAGGACACAGAGTTCTGCACGGCGGCAACAAGTTTACGAAGTCGGTCATTGTAACGCCCGAAATTATTGAAACATTCAGGTCGGTACAGGATCTGGGACCTCTTCATAATCCTGCTAATATTATGGGAATTGAGGCTGCTCAAAAAGTACTTCCATCTGTTCCGCACTGTGCTGTTATGGATACAGCCTGGCACCAAACAATGCCGGACACCTCTTTTATGTATGCAGTACCCTATGAATGGTATGAAAAATACAGAATTGATGTTATGGTTTTCATGGAACATCTTTTTTATACACAGCAAAACGGGCAAGCGTTCTGCTTCATAAAGAGCCGAAGGACACTAATGTCATTATTGCCCATATTGGAAACGGCGCTTCGATGTGTGCAGTAAAAAACGGCAAGTGTTTTGACACAAGCATGGGTATAACACCCTTGGAAGGACTTGTCATGGGCACCAGAAGCGGCGACTGCGACCCTGCCCTCGCCTTTTACATCATGAGAAAAACAGGCATGTCAGTTTCCGAAATTGATAACACGCTTAATAAAAAATCGGGACTTCTCGGCATCACCGGGAAATATACCGACCGCCGCGACGTGCAGAAAGCGCTCGAAGGCGGCGACGAAAGAGCGATGCTTGCTCAGAACATGGAATGCTACCGCTTAAAGAAATACTTTGGTTCATATATTGCTGCAATTGGTCCAATTGATGCAATTATTTTTACTGCAGGAGTCGGCGAGTTTGCTCCAGCTGTACGCGAAAAAGCCTGCGCAGGGCTTGAACACCTCGGCATTAAGCTTGACTCGAAAAAGAACTGGACAGCAAGAACAAAAAATGCCGAAACGATCATTAGTGCGGATGATTCAAAAATTAAGATCATGGTTATTCCAACTGATGAGGAACTTGTTATGACAGAGGATGCCTATGCGCTTATGGCAGGAACCTATGATGTTCATACACGCTTCACCTATTCATTCCAGAACCCTTCATATGTAAATAAAGCAAGAGCAGAAGGGCTTAAAAAAGATCTTGAGACAAATCCCGATCTTGCATCAATTATTATACGCTAACAAAACAGCGTTTTCTCTGCTGTTTCATCTGCAGCAGCGTCTCCCTCGAGAAGCCTGATAATTTCCAGGGAGAATTCTGCGGCGGTGCCTGCAGCACTTGATGTAAGCACGCCGTCATCGAAGACAGCAGGCTTTGAAGAATATTCAGAGCCTGCTGTTTTTTCCTTCCAGTCTCTTCCTGCATACGCTTCAATTTCCTTTTCCATACCGGGGTAACAAGTATACTTTCTATTTTTTAGCACTCCCAAGGGTGATAACACAACAACCGGGGAAGCGCAGATTGCACAGACAAGTTTTCCGGCTTTAAGCATTTCCTCCACAAATGAACCGATTATTGAGGCTGACGCAAGATTTTTTGCACCCTGAAGCCCGCCGGGAAGAATAATGGCAGACGGCAGCATGCTGCTGCTGACTGCCTTGGGCAGATTTACCTCTGAAATTAGTTTATCAGCCTGTATAATAATACCTCTGGAACCTGTGACAAAAAGAGAATTAGATATAGATATCATTTTAACCGTAAAGCCTGCGCGGCGCAGTAAATCTACCGGAGTTACAGCTTCTATTTCTTCAAACCCGTCGGCTAAAAAAACAACAACATGCTTAGACATACATATGCTCCTTATATCACTTATCATGCTATAAAATTCTCTACTTGTAAAGATGCAGGTTTTGGAGTATTATGAGGGATATGAAACAGGTGCTGATAATTGATGCGCCGCCGCTTTTCAGAGAATTCTTAAAAGAAAAGTTGTCAGCGGAAAAAGTCTCTGTAGAAATGGCGCAAGGCCGCCGTGATGCTTTTACAAAATTAGTTTCTCTTCTGCCTGACCTCTTAATAATTGATATGGCAATTCCCATACGTGAAATCATTGAGTTTTTAACAAAAAAGCGCAATGATCCCAATGCAAGCAATATTCCTATTTTTATGACAGGGCCTATCATTTCGCGCGAACAGGTAGCCCTCCTTGCACAATATAATGTCGTTAAATATTTTAATAAACCAATAAAGTTTGACATCTTTTTTGAGTCCATCGGCCGTATTTTAAAAACAGGATTTTCGATCGACATTACGCCCTGTATTCTCGAAATACACCTGAATAATAATGTTATCTTTATAGAAATTGCTCAGGGTTTGAACCGTGAGAAATTAGCGCTCTTAAAATATAAGATTACAGAAATAATTGATCAGAATAAACTTACCATACCAAAATTAGTCCTCATGATGACCGATTTGTCTTTAAGTTTTGTTGACGGTGCAAATCTTGAACTTTTACTTGATAATGTAATATCGGACAGCAGGGTGCAAAAAAAGAATGTTAAGATTCTTTCGCTCGATTCTTTCACAAAGGATCTTGTAGAAGGACATTCTCAGTATGAGGGCATTGAAGTAGCAACCAATCTTTCTGCCGTATTAAATACCCTTGTTGATAATACCGATACCAATGACATTGCAGATCTTATAAGTGATAAAATTTTAACTCCGACCGATGACGTCTCTCAGGGTACTGTGCAGATGAGGTTTTACTCGGAAAGCGGCATACTCGATGCCGACGATGCAGTATCAGATTCTAATCCTAAAATTGCTATTGTGGATGATGATTCCGTAACAAGAACCATTCTGCAGAGAATTTTCACCTCAATAAATGCTCAGATTTCACTCTTTGATTCCGGCGCTGAATTTCTTATGGCT
>JAKJFV010000020.1:0-7605 GCA_022704725.1 Spirochaetota bacterium | reverse complement strand
GGTCTTTGATTTGGTTATTTTAGATATTTTTATGCCCGGACTATCAGGATACGACATCTTAAAAACACTGTACAACAAACAATACAAGTCTCCAGTTATTGTATACTCCAATGCAACCAGCCGGGATTCAGTTGTTCAGGCGCTCAGCCTGGGAGCAAAGAGCTACCTTATTAAGCCGCTGAAACCCGAGATGCTGCTGCAGAAGGCTGTCGAAGTTTTACATTCAAGGATATAAGCTATGTCAGACAACAGCCGTGAGTCCTACGAACGCACGCGTTTTCTTGCTACCACAATTCATGAAATACGTACCCCCATTCAGACAATTATTGGAACACTTGAACTCTTGTCAGAAACAAAACTCGACAAAGAACAGAGCGAGTACCTGCGCCAGGTAAAATTCAGCGCCGATGTTCTTCTAAATCTTGCCAACGACGTTTTAGATTTATCAAAACTTCAGTCCGGAAAATTCAATATAGAAATAATTCCCTTTAATGTAGCTCAGACTGCAGAACAGGTAATGGATCTTATTTGCATAGAAGCTCATAACCGGGGTTTGGAAATAATTACGGACATTGATTATTCGCTGCCTCTAACAATAATGGGCGATCCGACAAGAACACAGCAGATTATTCTAAACCTTGTTAAAAATGCAGTAAAATTTACTAAAAAGGGCTATGTTCAGCTTTGTGTTTCTTATAATAGTCCGGATTCAACACTGCTTTTCGAAATAAGAGATTCCGGAATAGGAATACCGGATGAAAAACAGAATAAGATATTTTCCGACTACTACCAGGTAGATGATTCCACGACACGAGAATATGGAGGGACAGGGCTGGGATTATCTATCTGCAGAAGCCTTGTAAAGCGCCTCGGCGGTGAAATAGGACTGAAGCCGAACCCCTCAGGAGGCTCTGTTTTTTGGTTTACACTTCCGCTTGTTACAGATTCCGAACAGCCGGTAGATAAACACTATACCGCACAGGATGCAGAAACCCGCATCCTCCTCGTAGATGATCACATTTTAAGTTTAGAAAGTTTATCTAAAAAGCTTAAAACATTCGGATTTAAACACATTCATGCTGCAACATCAGGACAAATGGCCCTTGATATGATGAGAAGCGCTGCAGAAAAAAACGAACCGTATAAACTGGTTTTAATCGACATGATAATGCCGGGCATGGACGGATGGCGCCTTTCGGCAGAGATTAATGCGGATCATACCATAAATAATGCAAAGCTCTACCTCATGGTCCCGGAAGGTCAAATGGGCGGCGATGCAAAAATGAAAATGCTTGACTGGTTCAACGGCTACTTGTACAAGCCCATCAAAAAAGCCATGCTCATTGAAGTTCTTGACCAGATTAAAAGCGACGAGCCGATGGATCTTGAAATTGTGGAAGCTGTTGAAGAATTTGTCCTGCTGGAAGAATCGGACAAAGACGATGAAAAGCCTGAATATCCCTTTGCGGTACTTGTTGCAGAAGATCATCCAATAAATCAAAAGCTGCTTAAAACCTTTTTAGAACAGCTCAATGTATCAGTTTTTACTGCAGATAACGGAGAAGAGGCTGTCAAACAGACTGCCAAGCATCCCGAAATTCAGCTTATTTTTATGGATATTCAAATGCCGGTAATGACAGGTATTGAAGCATCTGAGAATATTCGTAAAAACGCTTATGAAGGTATAATTATTGCATGTACGGCAAACACCGATACCGATGATTATGACCGCTACCTCAAGGCCGGCATGAACGACATCCTGGTTAAGCCCTTTAAAAAAAGAGAGGTTGAAATAATACTAAATAAATGGAGCAGCGCTGTAACCCTTATTCTTCCGGAAGAACTTGAAAATACAAAGTACGACACAAAGGGATCCATTTTTTGGGACAGCGATGACCTTCTGGATACAGTCGGTTCCGATATTTTTCTTGCAGAGCAGCTCATTAATCAATACATCGAGCAGACACGCGTGTTTTTAATAAAGGCAAAAGAAGCCCTCTTCCAGTATAATTTTCAGTCTTTATCGCGTGTAGCGCACTCCTTAAAGGGAAGCTCGGCCTCAATATCTGCCGTAGCGCTGCTTCTTTCTGCCAGAAATATGGAAAACGCTGCAAACAACAGCAGATTTGATGAATCAAGAGAGCAGCTTAATGACTTCTCTGCCTTGTTTGCAAAATTTGTTGCTGCTGCAGGACAAACAATAACAGGATGGCAGGAGAAGAAATGAAAACTAATTATCATACACATACAACATGGTGCGACGGGAATGACAGTACAGAAAGCATGATACGCTCTGCAATTGAAAAAAAATTTGATGTACTGGGGTTTTCAGGTCATGCTATGTACCCTTTTGCTGTTGAATGGCAAATGAGTGCTCTCTCAATAAAAAAGTATGCAGAGGAAATTAGAGAGCTCGCTGTGTCATTTGCAGATACAATAGAAATACTGCTGGGCTTTGAGGCCGATTACTTTCCCGTGCTGTCTACACCCTCGAGCGGAATATATAAAGAGATAAAACCTGACTTCCTAATAGGCTCGGTTCATTTTTTATTTGACGAAAAAACGGTATATACAAAAAACCCCGAAGGATCAGGCATACCATACACCTGTTTTACTGCAGACGGCCCGGAAGAAGAAGTGACAGCCGGTATTCAGCAGGTTTTTAAGGGGAATGCAAAAAAAGCTGTCCAAACCTACTTTTCGCTCCAGCGGGATATGATTAAGGACTGTACCTTTGATATTGTGGGCCACATCGATGTAATTAGAAAGAGAAACGGAACCCTTCGTTTTTTTAATGAACAGGATTCATGGTATATTAGCGAATTAAAAGAAACAGCAAAAACAGCAGCCCTCTATAATAAGGTTGTAGAAATTAATACCGGCGGCATTGCACGCGGCGTTATAAACGATTCTTACCCGTCAATTGATTTTTTGAAAATTCTAAATTCTTATAATGTACCGGTCTGCCTCAATTCCGACGCGCACAGCACAAAGGATCTGGATTGTGCTTTTGATATTTCCCTGGAAAAAGCAAAAACCGCCGGATACACAGAACTCATGTATCTTTCCGGCGGTTCATGGAAAACCAGAAAACTCTAAACAGTATTGTTAGACCTAGCGGTTTCTTCGTTCATCGGCAGATTTGCAATCCACACATAAAAGAGCATACGGAATAGCTTCAAGACGCTCGTGTGGTATTTTTTTGCTGCATTTCATACAGGAACCGTATTTACCCTGCTCAATCCTGGTTAAGGCGGAATCTATGAGTTTTAAACGGTTCATATCTTTAGAGCCGATAGCTTCGAGCATCTTTCTGTCTACATCGTCAGAAGCGACATCGATGCAATCCTTTGCAGTTATACCTTCAACTATATCTTTAAAATCCGAATTATTCGCAATGAGCTGATTTACTATTTCTTTTTTCTGTTCGATTAAGGCCTCTTTCATCCGATCCAAAAATTCTGTTTCCATCAAAAACTCCGTGTTGACAAACATATTGATTTACTCATAGAATTATAAGTATGAACTGCAAAAAAAGCAAACTTTTTTTCAATTATTTTGTTAATTTTTAACAAATATTTACAGAAATATGTTATTCTGCAGTCTGAGAGCTGGTACGGAAAGGTTTTCCGTCAGCTGTTGATTTTTTTTGGAGGAATTGTGGCGAAAGAAGAAGCAATTGAAGTTGAAGGCATTGTCCGAGAGGCACTACCGAACACTATGTTCAGAGTTGAATTACAAAACAAACATATCATTTTAGCTCATTTATCGGGTAAAATGAGAAAACATTACATACGTATAGTTCCTGGAGACAGCGTTAAGGTAGCGCTTTCTCCGTATGATTTAAATAGAGGCCGTATTATTTTCCGGGAAAGATAATCTAGTCAGAAGAGCTTCCTGATAATAAAGCCTGTACTGCACGTACAGCGCTTGTTATGCCGTTTACTATTGCTAAAATACACAAGATAGGACCGAACGGCAGAAGAATAAACGAGAAGCGGAAGAAAAATATACCCAAAAGAAATGATAAAACACCTCGAACAAGCATGGAAAAAGCATCTCTTTTTGTTGGTTTTTCTTTTCTTGAGTCGTAATTGTTGTAGGTATAATACCGTCTTGAAGTATAATCCTGCTGAGCCTGCTGTGAAAACCACTCCCAGAAGGGGTCTGCAGAACCGGAACTGTAGGTTCCTGATGAATAGGGATTATAAGCACTGTTAGACGAAGCATAGGCATCTGTTGAGCCGTACATATCGTATTGACGGCGTTTTTCTTCGTCTCCTAGCACAGAGTAAGCAGCACTGATTTTTTTAAACTGTTCTTCAGCGGCCTTGTCGCCGGGATTTTTATCGGGATGATACTTTACCGCAAGTTTACGGTATGTCTTTTTAATGTCGTCTGCTGCTGCAGTCTTTGAAACTCCCAATACACTGTATAAATCTTCCATTGCCACCTCTAACCGTTTTAAAATACTGAATAATTGCGTTAAAAACAAGTCATATATCAGTTTTTTATCGAATAAGTACCCATGTTGCACCCTTGCCGCCCAGGGTTTTATCTGCAAACCCGAACCGGCCCAAGCGCTTGTCTGACTCTATAAAGCTCCGTACTGCATGAGACAGAACGGGACCTTCATTTGAGTGGTTTCCTTTTCCATGAATAATGAGAACCTTTTTCAATCCCCGCCGCACACACTCCGTTATAAAGGCATTAAGCCTTATATCTGCTTCCTCGCGGGTAAGACCATGCAGATCTATACTAGCCTCGCAAATCATCTGCTTCACAGCGTCTGAATTGCTGATTATTTCCTGCTGCAGTTTATCCTCAAGCTGCTTATCCTTGTCGACTACACCGTATCTCTGGAGCCATACGTTCAGAGGATTCCTCTTCAAGGGTGATGCCTCCTCTGAACGTTCAGAGTTTACCGGTATATCCTGTTTTTTCCCTGGTTCTGTTTTTTTGTAACGCCAGGCCTGACCGTCCTGCGGAAGAGAAGATTTTTTAGTATCAGGTTTCTCACTTTTTTTCTGTCTTTCCCAGTTTTGTAATATATCGCCGAAATCTGCCACTTAATTGCTCCGTTCTTGTAATGTTATATGTTTTACTGCATCCGAACGAACCCATCCGCCCTTTTTAACAGACTGCTGATGTATTTCGGGCAATTTTATATATGTCCAAAGTCCTGTTTCAAGATGAATCCGGACGATCGAAGGATCTTCAATTATAAAAGCGGTTTTTGACTCATGTTCAGGAATCGTCAGCACAGGACCGCCTGAATAAACCCCATAGCGCGGCAGTAATAGTAAGCCTATACAGACACCTGCCAAAAACATCAGGGCTGCAGGAAATATAAACCCGTTTCTTTTTTTATTTACTGTTCGCAGAATAAACCAAACTGCTATAAAAATGATACAAAAAAGGGCACAAATAAGAGCCGAATAAACAAGGAATTTTCTTTTCTCAATACCGCTTTTAAGCAGCGCTTCTGCATCTGCAGTACTCGGGGCAGATTCGGGAACACCTTCTGCAGCTGAATCAAAAGCATTTGGAAATAATGAGATTCCGGTATATTCATCAAAAGGATTGGAGGCATTCCCTGCACCATCAGCAGGGTCTCCCTGAGACACAATTACCGTTTTTGGTTCTATACCTAAGACCGCAGCTGCACCGGCCCAGGTGGTAAGTTCTGCTGTAATTGAATTAATTACGAAGGTCCCTTGAGTAAACGGTGTAAATTCATAGATTATGAGAGCTATTGGGGATGCGGTGAAAGTACTTTGTGTATAAGGAATTGAGAAAAGTCTCTGTTTTTCAATAAAGAGTCCGTTTTCGGGTGCCGAACTTTTTACCGACAAAACAGATGCAAAATACATGCCGTATAAAACAGCCCGAACAGGCTTACCCTCTGTTATTGTAGGAACCTGATTTCCATGAACATCTTCAAACTCCAGATATATACGGGGCTGAGTATTTCTGGGATTGTCATAAACAGCTGCACGAGTGAATGAGATATGCTGAAATCCATATTGTATGCGGGCTGCGATGGGAGGAATTGTATAATTTCCGGTTTTTGTAAATTTTAAAACAACAAAAAGCTCTGTACTTCTCATCCCGCCGTTTATAACTTCCTGCTTTCTAGATGAAACGAAAGATACGCTCTCGGGTAAGGACTGCACTGTTATTTGAACTTGACTTGGAGGAACTCCCGGTATAAGGGTGCTGAATGTGCAATTCTCATTAATAAAAATTATTGAATCTACCGGCTTGAAAGATGGAACCACAAGCGAAAAAAGAGGAAAAAGGTAAGCTGCTATAAAAAATACTGACAGAAGTGATTTTTTAATCAATGATCAAGCCCTCCCTCTGATGAATTTTCCATCTGCTGATTCTTCCACCGGTTTTGTTCATTTTCTCTGATAATCGAAAAAATTGCATCCTTAGCTGAATTAGAGCCCTTTGATTCACTTAAGGGTGAAATTGTCATGGAGGAGGTTTTTTGTTCAGATTCAATATGCAGAAGCGATAATTCCAGATTTATTTTTGCATCAATATTCTCATTCTGTAACTTGAGTGCGTTTTTAAAATACTCTGCTGCCTTCTTATAATTCTTTTTTTCATATTCAATAACCCCGCTGTTATAATATGATGCGAACAATAGATGAGCAGGTGCCTGTTCATCTATTATTGCAAGTTTTTGAAGAGCAGAGTCCTGTTCGTTCTGCTTCATATAAGTTGCTGCCAGATTATAAACACCATAAAACAAAAGCTGCTCATTTTTTTCTGAAACTGCAGATTCAATAACTTGTAAAAAAGAAACCGTTGCATTTTGATACCTTCCCTGATGCCAGTAAATTGAACCCTGAAGCAGCTCTGCTCCGTCATTGAAGGAAACCGAACACGAGAAAAACAGGGGAATAATAAGAAAAATACTGAAAACTTTTTTAATGCCGGCATGGGATTCAGAAAGGAGTATACCTGCAGTAAAAAAAGCAAGACTCAAGAGTAAAAAAAGAGAATGCCTTCTGATGGGCTGTACCTCGTAATTGATCACTGCTTTTTTTTCTGACTGAAGAGAAAAGGGATTTATTATTGACATTATTTTTGAGGCAGAGCCGGAATCCGAGGCGTTTATATAATGGATAGCGTTTGTATGGAGCGGGTATTTTATCTTGAGCCTTTTTACAATGGATTTTAAAGTATCTTCCTGCAGCATTGTTTTAACATACGTTTCTCCATCTCCGGTTACTACTTGAGAGCCTTCTACAGATCCAAAGCCGATAAGGACTATATTAATTCCGTACTTTAGAGCTTCATCTGCAGCTTCTTCCAGACTTGATACTGTTTCATCCCCGTCGGTAAAAATTAATACCGTTGAGTAGCGGGCATGATTTGCGGGAAAAGAACGGACAGCACACCGCAATCCGCCTCCAATATTGCTTCCCGGCGCTGTCATTAAGGAAGATGACAGAGACGATAAAAATGATGAAGCTGAATAATAGTCTTCTGAAAACGGCAGGGCAAGAACACCTTCCCCCTTGGCTATTACCATTGATACAGCAGGCCGTTCTTGCGGATCAGAATGCATCCTGTTTACGAGTATTGCAG
>JAKJFV010000209.1 GCA_022704725.1 Spirochaetota bacterium | reverse complement strand
GTAATTTCAAATAAGCCAAGAGAGGCTAAAAGAAAAAACAGATTTGTATAGGACGGTTCATAGACCAGTTGTCGAAAATCTGCAGCTTCCAGCGTAGTTTTCTTTTCTTGGAACCATGTAATATTGGAATATTTTTTATATAAACTACAGTAGTACCACCGTTCAGGAAGAATTAATGAAGGAAAACCAAAACTTTGTGCATAATCAAGAAAACTGGAAAACAAAATCGGGGTTGAGAATTGCCACTTGCTGAACATTTTGAATACAATAGGGGCAATTTCCTCATAATAGTCCTCTAAAACATCAAGTTTTTCGCTCATTTGCTGAACTTTAATATGAGGCATAAGATATTTTAAGCTATACTGTATTTCTGACGAATTAAAGAACCTCTCTACACAATATGTATAAAACTCTAAAGGCTCTGATGGAATAAGAGTATTGGATACATCCGGATTTGCTTCTATATTAAAACAGACTGATAAAAAGGCAAGACAAAGATCCATCCTTAATTTTTCCATTTTCTCTGCCTGTTCCAAGGGGTAGCCCAATTCCATTGCCTTGTGTGCAGTAAGAAAAGGAGAAAGTTGAATAATACGTAAAATTTTTTCACGAACTGGTTTTGTAATTGATAATCCGGATTTTCTCTCAAAAAACCCGTAATTTTTTAATTCGAACATAACTGATAATGCATTATTATAAAATTCTAAGCCTTGATTTTCTGAAAAATATCCAGGAAGAGACTCCAAACTCTCTGATTCAACTACACGTATTGGTATTTGATACGGATTAAGAGCAAACTCAAGAGCCTCTTTCATAGCAGGACCAATTTCAATTGAATCATCATTATAATCTATGCACCAGGCAAAAGGATAATCTATATTGGGATAATTATAACTATAACTATATATAGAGCGTTCAGGAAGTTTAATATTAAATAAGACAGCGTAATTAGAAAAACGCATTCCCCAGGAATACACGCACTTAATTAAAAATTCGAAATGAACAGGAGGTAAAGACGTAATATAGTGCTCAAAAAGTTTTTCATCAAAAACAAAGGATGCTAAAGCTTTGCAGTAGCTTTCTTTATTAGTGCAGCCCTCCATACCAGGCAGATTCTTTACTGCTTTTTTTAAGTTAATAAGCGAAATATTTCTTTCAAAATAAAGCTCCGTAAAAAGATCTTCTTCCATTTTTTTTAGCTTTTTCTCAGCTGCCATGATAATTCTCCTTAAGAAGAAAACTGATATCATCCTGCGTAAGCTTTTTCATCATCTGAGTGTCTGACGCAATAACAGAGGTGCATAAATCAACCTTCTTTTGTTGAAGCTCCAATATTTTTTCTTCGATAGTGCCGCGTGCTATAAGCCTGTAACAGAAAACACTTTTGTCCTGACCAATACGGTGAGTGCGGTCTATGGCCTGCTGCTCAGCACTTCTATTCCACCATGGATCAATTAAGTACACATAGTCGGCAGCTGTTAAATTGAGCCCTACTCCGCCGGTTTTAAGCGTCATGAGAAAGACTGTATACTTTTTATCAGTTTGAAATTTACGGACCAGTTCTGCCCTGTTAGAAGTTGCACCAGTCATCACAAGGTGCTCTATGCCTTCTTTATGCAGCCGTAAAGAGACCGCATCGAGGGAAGCAAGAAAGTTTGAAAATACAAGACAGCGGTGACCGCTTTGGGCAAGTTCCAAAATATTGTCGACGAGAATATCCCACTTTGCAGATACCACTTCTCCATCAGTTTTAGTTTCGGGAACTGTTGCAATCTGACGAAGTTCAAGAAGCGCCTGTAAAATAGAAAAAGAACTTTTCTCAAATCCATTTACAGCAATTTCATTAGATATAACTTCCTGATAAAACTTCCTTTGCCGTTCATACAGCCTTGCCTGTTCTTCACTCATATCGACAAAACAGACCTGTTCAGTTCTCGCAGGAAGTTCCTTTGCGACATCCTGTTTAAGACGCCTTAACATAAAGGGACTGATTTTCCGGGACAAATCCTGTGCAGCCTGCGTGTCTCCGTTTTTTTGAATAGGAGTAAGAAACTCACGGTTAAACTCTGCTTCGCTTCCAAACATTGACGGATTTAAAAAACGGAAAAGAGAATATAGCTCACCAACATTGTTCTCCATGGGAGTACCGCTTAATGCAAAACGGTGTTTTCCGTTAAGCAGTACCGCAGATTTTGAAGACTGCGAACTTGTATTTTTAATAGCCTGTACTTCATCAAGTATAAGATATTCAAACTGCTGTTTTTGAAGCTCTTCAATATCGTTGCGGACGAGGGCATAGGTTGTTAACACAATATGATGGTTCATAGCTTCTTTTAGATTTCTGTCGGAACCATAATATACATAGACATCGAGATCCGGCGCAAACCGCTTAAGCTCATCCTGCCAGTTAGCAATAAGACTTTTGGGCATAACAATAAGAGAGGGTAAGGTAGTATCAGAAAAAGAGCCGTATGCAGATGCAAGCAAAGATATTGTCTGAATTGTTTTTCCAAGCCCCATGTCATCGGCAAGGCAGCCGCCCAAATTATGTTCTGCAAGGTATGAAAGCCATTTTGCCCCGTATTTTTGATAGCTGCGCAAAGTATCTGTTAATGCAGAAGCTGGAAGGGTACGATTCTGTATACTGTTAAAACCTTCATATATTTCACGACAGTGAACAATCTCGTCACCTTCAATTTTTGCATCAATAAGTGATTCAATAAGAGGTAAATCGAAAAAGGAAAGCTTGTAATTACCGTTTTTTGACTGACGTCCAAGAAGCCTTTTTAAACGCTTAAAATAAAGAGGATCAATGATTGCACGGCTGCCGTCCGAAAGGGGAATATAATGCTGCTTTTCAAAATGATCATAGGCTTCAGATAATGAAAAAAGATCACCGTCAATATCGATGGTGCAGGCTGTGTCAAAAAAATCGATTCCGCTTGAAAACCTGAAAGAAGTTTTTGGGGAAACCGTTTTAAGTTTATATTTTTTTAAGGCCTCGGTTCCAAACAGCCGGAATGATTTTGCAAGCATTCCCAGGTTTTCACTAAGAAAATATAGAGCTAACTTGGCAGAAATATAAACATTATTTTCCTCAATTAAATATAAAGACTCACCTTCGTCACATTCCTGTGCATGGCTTTTACGACAATTTCTTAATACATTCTCAAGAATTTCAACACCAATTACATCAAGACTATAGAGAAGATCGTATTTCTCAATCTTTTTTTTATCATGATCTACCCGGACGAGAAAAGAAGGTTTATTCTCAGAAATAAATGAAACATCAAAGGGTTCATGATACCAGCGTAACGAAAGACTCAAGTTTCCTTCTTCATCAAGACCTTTAAAATACAAAGCCCGCTCTGCATGCTGCGGAGATAATTCTATAGACTGATATTCTTCCATCAGTATTGAAATTGAGGGGAAAAACGAGGAGAACAAAGATAGGCAAATTTCCAGATCATCACTGGAAATTTCACCAGCAAAGGATAAAAACCTGTTATAGAATTTGCCCAAATTCTGACAAATGTACACAGAAGAATCGGCTAAAACATAATTAGGGCAGAGTACCGCAAGGCGCTTTAATAGAGAGTTATCAGTTTGAAGGACGGGAGCAAGCGTAAAATATTTTTGATCTGCAGTACTTTGAGAAGAAGGAGAAACCTGCAATAGAAGGGTTCCATTGGGAGGCATTTGTTGAATACTTAAAGGAATAGTATCTTTCTTTTTTGCAAGAAAAATTGGAACCCCGGAAGTAAACAAAGAAGCAGTTAAAGAGCTATTCTCG
>JAKJFV010000208.1:3513-3799 GCA_022704725.1 Spirochaetota bacterium | reverse complement strand
CTGTACAACGATATTCCTCACCTCTTAACACCGGTTATAACAGAACCCAAAAAGGCTTTTCAGGCTCTGCAGTATTGTCTGTGCGAGATGGAACGGCGCTATGCGCTGCTTGACGGTATGGGGGTAAGAGAAATAAGCAGTTACAATAGAAGAATTATAGAACGCAATATTGCAACAGAAAAACTGCCGTACATCGTTGTAGTAATTGACGAGTTTGCAGACCTTATGGCTACAACCGGAAAAGAACTTGAGTCAACGGTTGCCCGTCTTGCGGCAATGAGCCGTG
>JAKJFV010000208.1:0-3503 GCA_022704725.1 Spirochaetota bacterium | reverse complement strand
CTACGCGAATTGCGTTTATGGTTGCCTCAAAAATGGACAGCCGCATAATTATTGATCAGGTTGGGGCCGAGAAGCTGCTCGGCAAGGGCGATATGCTCTATGCCTCTGCAACCGATCCCTTCCCGATCCGTATTCAGGGCACCTTTGTTTCGGACAGTGAAGTAGAAAATGTTGTCGAGTATGTTAAAACTCTCGGAGAGCCTGAATATATAGATGAAGAAATTTTTGTAGAGGATGAGGATGATATAAGCATTGAGCCGGGACTTTTTGGGGACGGCGACGATCCCTTATACGATAAGGCCTTGGAAATTGTTATTCAGGCAGGAAAGGCATCTGCGTCCTACATTCAGCGCAGACTAAAAATCGGCTACAACCGGGCAGCCCGTCTTGTGGAAGATATGGAAGCCCGCGGTATTGTCGGTCCTGCAAACGGATCAAAACCCCGCGAGATTGTCCATATTCCCTGATTCTTGTTTAGGTTAAGAGCTTAGCTCAGGTTCAGTCTATTGCCGGCATTCGTACAAGATAATTGCAGCAGCCTGGGCTACGTTTAAGCTTTCAATGAGACCGGTAGCGGAATCGGCGTTTTGTGCAAACGGAATAGTTACCAAATAATCGCACAAATCTTTAACCTGCATAGAAATGCCGTGTTCTTCATTACCCAGGACAATGAGAGCCGGCTTTTTTTTCCCGTTTTTAATACACAGATCTTTAATTTCACTGACAGTTTTTTTTGCAGAAACATCAGTTCCAATTCTTACCATCTTGCCTTCAAGGTCTTTTAATAACCGCGGAATAGACGAAACCGAGTAGACGTTAACATATTCCATGCCGCCTTGAGCTACACGGTATGAACTGGTTGTAATTGAAGACTGCGCTTCATCCAGAGGAATGATTATATGTTTAATACCAAAAAAAGCAGCACTGCGTATTATAGCTCCAAGATTGTTGGCATTTCCTACCCGGTCAAGAAGCAGGGCGGATTCATTTTTACTTACCCATTCAGTTACATCAGCCGGTGTAAGAGGCGGAACCTCTTTTTCATCGATCATGGCTACAACACCCTGATGGTGAATGCTGCCGCATAGTTTTTCCAGATCTTTTTGAGACGGAACCATATTGTAGGGAATTTTTTTTGCAGCAAGCTGTTTACACAGACCGCCGAAAGACAGAGCTCTGTCTTGAGTATAATACAATCTGCGGATAGATTCCGGATGTTCTTTTTCCAGAGCCTTAACAGCGGCAAAACCGCAGACAGCAAGTTCGTTATTCAGTTTATTCTTCATGGCGCCGATTATAGCCTAAACAGAGACTAAAGAAAAGTACACAAAAAAAGCAGGCTTAAAGCCTGCTTCAAGATACCAAAATATCAGTATTACTCCGATTTTCCAGCAAATCCGTATAAAAGAACCGCAGAAAGCCCGAAAAGCATGGACACCAGCAGATTAAGTTCAGGGCGTATTACCCAAAGCCAGCCGCCCAGAAAAACGCCTCCTGTCACAACAACATCCCGGAAAAAGTAGAATGCCCCGAAGTAAAGCGCTTTTTGGTTTTCCGGGGCAAGGGACATAATCTGTATTTTACGAGTCGGCTCGCCAATTTCTTTTAATCCCCGTACAATAAAGGCCAGTAAAAGGATTCCGAATCCCCGTCCAAAAAAAAGCAGCACAGGAAAGATAGTGTAAAGAATAAAGGTTGTTTGAATGAAACCCTTTCGCTTAAATTTATCTCCCAGGAACGCAATGGGAATATAGACAAGAATGGCAAAGGCCATCTCAATACCGGTCAGAAGACCGAACTGAGTAGCACTAATGTGAGCTCCTGAGGCATGTTCCATAGCCCAGATAGCAACATAGGCGTAGGGAATTTGAGAGCAGATTTTAGCAAGAATATCGGCAGCGAGAATAATCTGCATATCGCGCGGAAAGTGCCATGGCAGAATTTTGGGAAGCCCTTGCTGCTTTACCTCGGGAGATACCGTGTTTTTTAAAGCAAGCTGCTGAATAATAATTGCCAGCAAGCCCAGGAAAACGGCAATAATAAACGCGAGACGGATACCCTGTGTTATACCGAAGCTGTCAATTAACACTCCTCCCAGAACAGGTCCCAGCGCCATTGGAACTCTTTTAATGAGGGAATGAATAGAAACACCCATTACCTGCCTGTTTTTAGGAAGCTCCTGCTGAATCAAATCCATGCAGGCGGGCATCGATAAACTGGACCATGACAAAAAAAATACAGAACCGACAATGACAGAAATCCAGCCGGGAAAAATAATGACAATAAGGTAGCCTAGTATTGCAAAAATGTTAAAGTAAAGCAGGGCTTTTTTATAACCGAACTTGGTAGAAAACCATCCGCCGGGGATGGAGTAAATAGCAGATAAAAAATTATCGAGGGCATTCAGAATGGAAGGGGCAAAAAGAGTCGCACCGGCGGCAACAAGGTAGACCGGTAAAAACCGCTCCCCTATGCGTTCACCAAGCCCCACCATAATAACAGTAACTAAGAGACTTGCAAGTCCCGCGCTTCCGGCCGTTGTAACGGCTGCTGCTGTCGTTTTTTTCATTGAGAATCCTTTATCAGTTTAATTGTAGGTCACATTATACAATACTAAACTGAAAAGCGCCATTTCTCAGTGATATTGACACAGACTATAAAAAACCATTACACTAAAAAACATGAACAGACTACAGCATCACGCACATCACCATTTTCATTGTGCAGCTCCTTTCGGGCAGTGATTGTTAATTCTGTTATATACATGCAGAAAAATCAGCCGCTTAACCCGTAAGGTAGGCGGCTTTTTTTGTCGATACTAAAAAAAGTAGAAACCGGAGGAAAACCCGATTATGGAAAAATTAAAGATTCTTTTACCAAAAGGCAGAATTTACGACAATGTTGTAGAATTATTCTCAGGCGCAGGCATATCTATCAAACTGCCCGAGCGTGCATACCGCCCGACGGTGAATCAGGATGACCTTGAAGCAAAGGTTATGAAACCTCAAAACATAGGAAAGCTTCTTGAGCTGGGCGCCCACGATGTCGGTTTTACCGGCCGCGACTGGATCGATGAAACAGGTGCAGATGTAGAAGAGATTATGGATCTCGGGTTCGACACCGTTCGTATAGTAGCGGCTGTTCCTGCAGCGCTTGATGAAAAAGCATTACGGGCAAAAACTGTCATCGTAGCAACTGAATATGAGAAAATTGCTAAATGCTGGCTCGATGAAAAAAAATACGATTCATTAGTTGTACGCACTTACGGTGCAACAGAGGTGTTTCCTCCCGACGATGCAGATATGATTATTGACAATACTGCTACAGGGCGGACTCTTCTGGAAAATGGACTCCGTATTGTAGACACAATTATGACAAGTTCTACCCGCATGTTTGCATCAAAAGAAGCAATGAAGAATCCGGCAAAAAAGCAGAAGATTTTGGAACTCAAAATGCTGTTTGAAGCTGTTCTCGATGCACGGGAACGCGTCATGCTCGAGATG
>JAKJFV010000207.1:366-3801 GCA_022704725.1 Spirochaetota bacterium | reverse complement strand
GACGATTGCTCAATTCTTTACGGAGGTAGCTGTAATGCTTCAAATGCAAAAGAATTGTTTGCTAACCCGGATGTAGACGGTGGTCTGATTGGTGGTGCTTCTTTGGCTGTGGATAAATTCATGCCGATTATCGAAGCATTTTGATATTAAATGATTCAAAGGGGACGCTTCGTAACCCGAAGTGTCCCTATTCTTTTATTCATAAAATAAGCCTATGAGAAAATTTTCATATGTAGCTTTAATCACAGCTGCTTTTCTGACGTCTCACTCTGCCTTTGCCACAACCACTATTTTTGATGCATTTCAGGAGCCTTCGCTCTCGAAAGGAAAGGTGGTGGTTAATCAAGATCCTTCCATTAAGAAAATGGTAGGTGTACGATTGGCCGGAGATAAAGTGCAGCGAACCGGTAATGATGCTTTTATAAAAGTACAGGGATTTCGGGCTCAGGTATTTACCGGAAATCAACGGCTTTCTAAAGATGAAGCATTCAAAAGGGAAAAAGAAATTAAGGAAATATTCCCTGAGCTGACTACCTATGTGACTTATACAGCTCCTTTCTGGAAGTTGCGAGTGGGTGATTTCCGTAGTCATGAGGAGGCTTATGACCTAAAAAGAAAGCTGGTGGAAGCTTTTCCTACCTATGGTAAGGAAATATATATTGTTAAAGAAGAAGTTAATATTCCTCTCTAAATTTGCATAATCAAAGATGAAAGAAGTTAAAGAAGAAACTTTACTTAAAAGAGAAGAGCTGGCATTACATTATTCACGCATTCTGGATCTGCTAGGTGAAGATGTGGAGCGTGAGGGGCTTATCAAAACTCCTGAAAGGGTTGCCAAAGCGATGCAATTTCTTACGAAAGGATATGACGAAGACCCACAGAAGGTGTTGTCGGCGGCTATGTTCGAGGAAGAGGGATACAAACAGATGGTTATTGTAAAGGATATTGATTTCTTTTCTCTCTGTGAGCATCATATGTTGCCTTTTTTTGGTAAGGCGCATGTTGCTTATATACCGAATAAATATATCACCGGATTAAGTAAAATTCCCCGGGTTGTTGATATTTTTGCCCGCAGATTACAGATTCAGGAGCGCATGACGCTGCAAATCAAAGAGTGTATCCAGAATACGTTAAATCCGTTGGGTGTTATGGTCGTTATTGAAGCTCAGCATATGTGTATGCAGATGCGGGGTGTAGAGAAGCAGAATTCGCTTACTACAACATCTGATTTTACCGGTTTTTTTCAGCAAGCCAAAACCAGGGAAGAATTTATCAATCTGATCAAGAACAAGTAGCAGAGGCCATTATATAAGCAATATAATGGCTGTTTTCTGTAACCGGACAAAGTGGTAAGTAACCAGAACGTAACTTATTTTCTTCAAAAAACAGTGGACTTTTCTCCTGAAGCATACGGTGTGTCTTTTGTGCTTCTCCTGCTTTCTTATGAAAATCGATGATAAATCTACCGGCTGAATTTGACGCCATATAGCGTTCGTATAAATGAACAGCGAGCATTCCCATGGTGTACCTCATATTTACCTCAATACAAGGGTGTATCTTGTACTTGTCCTGCTTGTCTTTATATACAAGCATATCTACACCAAGGTAACCCGTGTATTGCGTGCCATAGACTGTCTCCAGCACCTCTTTGACAGCATCTCGTACGGCGTCAATAAGTTCTTCACCTAAATAAGAAGAGAGCCTCTCCTTCAGTCTCTGCTGACTTTCCAGTATATTCCCGGAATATGCCCCCCTTCTTTCCGTAGAAAAAAGAGAAAGTCCCTTATATTCTATTGTTCCCTGCCCGTTGGAATAGAACTCCATTGCAAAATCCTGCACTTTATTCAGAGCGGGTTCTATGCTTATAGTCCCTTGTTTGTTTAATGCCCCTTTTATCCAATTACTTTCAGAGGTAACCAGTTCTGATGAATCCAGCCAAAGGAGTCCCCTTCCCGATGAAGAATAAGGCATCTTGCAGATTACCGGAAAAGAAGCGGTTTTCAGCTCTTTGTACACCTCTTCCAGCGAGTTGCAAAATACAGGAATTGCGATTTCTCTAACGGATGGCTCGATTTCAATTATTCTCTTTAAACAGAAGGCCGCGGTTTGTCGTCCACAGAGCTTGGTGTAGGCAGGGTTCCATTGGGGAATAACCAGCGGCCAGCCGCTTAGCTTCTTTAAATTGGAAAACATATGCAGACTATGAAACGATACTCCCCAAGGATTAATGGTTGCAGGAGGTAGAGTCGATCCTTTTTTTAGGATGAACTCAGCAGATACCGGAGAAGCCATAGGCCCAAATTCTTTAGGCCGATCCAATTCATTGATTTTTTCGGGATTATCGACTAACACGAAATCCTGGCTGTCTGCATACCATAGCGGTAATAACTCAAGCTCCTTCATCATCTTGTGGTCATTGGAAGGCGCTGTATAGGAAGGCTGTCCCTGAAGTACGGCCATCTCGTGACCCGGATTAAAATAGTGAATATAACGCATGTTTATATGAAAAAAGAAGCCGTCTCTGTAGGAAACGGCTTCTTCATTTTTTTTCTATTCCAGATTCTCATCAATGGCATCTATCTTTTTCACTGTAAGTGCCATCTCTTCTTTCAGGTTTTCAATCTTACGTTCCATCTCTTTTACCAAGCCGCTTCCGCCTTTGGAAGAAACGCTTAAGAATCCAATATTGTTTTCGTAAGTCTGAACTTCGGTTTTTAGTCGTTCGTAGTAACGCATCAATCGTTCACGTTCGCCGTAAAGCTTGTTTTTCCCCTTTTCACCACTATTCATGTCGGTGATGCTGCTGCGGAAGCTCTGCATTTTGCGCTCAGCCTGACCTACTTTAAGACGGTCGAACTGTTTGTCTACTGCGTCATGGAATTCTTTATATACCTTGTCTTTTTCTTTGAAAGGTACATGACCGATTGTGTTCCATTCTGCAATCAGACCTTTTAATACGGATACTGCCTGATCTGCCTTAAGAGATTCATCCAAAGAGTTTACTTTCTCAATCAATTGTTTTTTAGCAGCCAGGTTATCTTGTTCAACCGATTTCTGAGAAGATACATTCTTGTTCTTCTGTTCGAAGAAATAGTCGCATGCCGAAATGAAGCGCTTCCAGATTGTATCAGAGTGTTTGCGGGCTACAGAACCGATTGTTTTCCATTCTTTCTGTAACGCAATCAGTTTATTAGTACTATCTTTCCAGTCCGTACTGTCTTTTAATGCTTCCGCCTTTTCACACAATGCCTTTTTCAATTCAAGGTTGCGTTCCATATCATTTTTGATGGCCTTGTAAAAATCGTTCTTCCTATTGAAATAGGCATCACAGGCGGCACGGAAACGTTCAAATATCTTTACATTTGCTTTTTTAGGAGCAAATCCGATTGTCTTCCATTTTTCCTGGAGAGCAATAACCTGCTTGTTCATCTCTTC
>JAKJFV010000207.1:0-356 GCA_022704725.1 Spirochaetota bacterium | reverse complement strand
GATGGCCTCAATCTCTTCACAGATAGCGGTTTTAGCATCCAGGTTTTCTTGTTCGCGGGATTTCAATCCTTCGAAATGGGCCTGATGTTTCTTATTTATTGCTGTTGATGCATTTTTGAAACGAGTCCAAAGCTCTTCACGTAATTCCTTCGAAACCGGACCGATCTCTTTCCATTGCTGATGAAGTTTTTGAAGTTGGTGAAATGCCGAGATAATATCGGGTTCTTCCTCCAGCTTCTCAACAGTTTCACACAGCGCTGTCTTTAATTCCAGGTTTTTCTTAAAGTCGTAATCCCGGAACTGGTTGTTTATTTTTATTATGTCGTAGAACTTCTCTGAATAAATCTGGTAATTTT
>JAKJFV010000206.1 GCA_022704725.1 Spirochaetota bacterium | reverse complement strand
CATTCAAATTATTCTCCTCAATATCATCCGTCCATTCACCCTCTTCCTGGGTATTATGATAATTAGTTTCCCGGTATCCGTCGCGTATTGCATTTTGCATA
Organism: Spirochaetota bacterium; assembly: GCA_022704725.1. Classification (GTDB taxonomy): domain Bacteria; phylum Spirochaetota; class Spirochaetia; order Treponematales; family Treponemataceae; genus JAAZLA01. The sequence continues at coordinate 3,706 of JAKJFV010000206.1, read as the reverse complement.
TGTGAAATAGAAGCTCCTCCGAAAAAAGCTCCGATGCTTACAAAAAAACCAATAAGAATGAGTAATAAACCGGTTAAAAGTAATGTTCTATATAAAGGTCTCATACACTGCTCCTTTTATTAACAGGGCGTCTGAATAGCGATACAATGAATCTGATAATTGCCGGCAGAGCCTTTGTACAGAACCAGAGGCCGAATACGCCTATAACCAGACCAAGTCCTAAAACCAGTACTCCTGCTCCAAGTGATAAGACAGCATTTATTGGCGAGTAGGCAAAGTGAATGAAACTTGAGATTATTAAAACTATGCCGGTTCCTAAAACAGCGGCTCCGGCAATAAGACCTGCAAAACCGAGCGAAAGAATAACTGCAATTGCACCTATACCAATGCCCAGGATGCTGAAAAATACCGGTCCCCAAAGCGGAATAGTCAAAAGCAGTAGAAGTACGACAAGTACAATATTTCTAGACTTTGTTTCTCCGCTCTGTCTTTCAAATTTCTTACAGCTGCTTTTTGCTTCGCTCTTTTCCTTAGCTTTTGCAGGAATTTCTGCCGGTACACAGCTGAATCTTGAGCGGATAAAGGCTCCAAGCTCCGCGGGACTGCCCAGCTCGGCAATAACCTTTTGTTCGTTCTCAGATCCTGCATCATCAAAATAGTCTGCATAGTACTGCAGTGCAGATTCCTGTTCATCAGCAGGAAGAGCCGCAATTTCCCGCTTTAAGGCTTCAAGATACGTTTCCTTATTCATTTAAGCTCCTTCACCTCGTCTCTATGTCTGTTCCGAATAGTACATGTTCAACCCGTTTCCTGTAATCTATCCAGTCACGGCGGTATTGATCCAGCACTATCATTCCATTGGAAGTAATCTTATAGTAGCGTCTGTTGCGTCCTGCAAATTCCATATCATACGTTTCCAGGCAGCCGTCTTTTTGCAGTCGTCGTAATACCGGATACAGGGTGCTTTCAGAAACTTCTATAACACACCGGACATCCTGTGTAATTTTATATCCGTAAGTTCCTTCCTGTGCAACAACAGAAAGGACAACAGCATCAAGCACATCGCTGGCGTTAAAAACCATGCCCACCTCCTATATTGATATAATATTATATGAGCTATAATATTGGTTTGTCAATTAGTATTGTACATAATATAACACACTAAAATAAAAAAACTGTTACTTCGGGGTAAAAGAAAAAAAAATTATCGTAATATCAGTTCAATATCAAATTCTTTAAACATGGGAAAAGGGGTTTCTCCGTCGATGAGGGAAAAGAGCGTCCTGCTTATGCTGGCGCCCATTTTTTCCATAGGCTGTTTTGCTGCAATAATCGGACATTCGAGAAAGTCATAGACACGGTAATCGTCAAATGCTCCGACCCCGAGCTTTTTAAGGGGTATTCCGCTGAATCTTATAACTTCCAGAATATTAAGAACAAATTCTCCTCCGGCCGCTATAAAGACTGCATCAATGTCGGGATGCTGCTGTAGAAGTAAAGAGGTGTTTTTTCTTGCTTCATAGGCTGAATAGTGAGAATAAACAATTCTGGTACTGTCAAGTCCCGCATTTTGCAGGGCATTGGAAAAGCCCTGAATGCGGTCTGTGGTATAAATATACTCTTTCGGGCCGGCTATACAGGCTATGTTTTTATATCCGCGTTCAATAAGTATGGATGTAACTCTTTGCGCTCCGTCAATGTTTTTAACATCCACAGCATAATGATGTATTTGAGGGTTTTTACCCAGAAAAACAAAGGGTATGCCCTTTGTTTTTAACCGTTCAATACTTTGAATGTCTATCTGTTCTGCAGCAATGATTAGTCCGTCTACACTTCTTTTTCTTATTATACTTTCAAGCTGATTAATGGAATTGCTGTTGTCAGATTGCGGAATTAAGAGAAGGTTATACCCTTCTTTAGTTGCCTCTGTCGCTACTGCAGTAATAATGCCTGCCCAGTAAGCGCCTGAGAGACTATAATGAGTGTCGTGAGGAATTACTAATCCAATTGCCCCTGTTTTACTCTGTGCAAGCGCTTTTGCAGACGCATTAGGTTCGTAATCCATCGAATCTATAATTTCGAGTATTCTCCTGCGGTTTTCCTCGCTGACGCCTTTTTGTCCGTTGAGCGCTTTGGAAACAGTGCTTTTTGCCACATTAGCTATTTGGGCTATTTCATTAATTGTAAGTTTCATCAGTATGTATGAGTATAACAGGTAGAGTATTATTTTTAAATAGGGAAAATAATAGATTCCTAGTAATCATCTTCTGGTTTGTAATTTTTCTCTGTCAAGTTTTTATTAATCCCTCTGTCTTAAAAAAAATAGAAAATTAACAAAAACCTCTTCTTGATTACCTAAAATTGTACATTAAATATAAAGTAATTATAGATAATAAAGTGTTAAAAAAAACGAAAAAAATATTGACAATTAGGTAATTAATGATATACTGATACAAGAAAGGAAACCGGTTTCTCTTTTGAGAAGTCAGTTTTTCCAAAATTAATAGGAGGACAAAGAAAAATGAAAAAATTGGTAGTAACTGTCATGTGCGTTTTGCTGGCATGCGCAGTATTCGCAGGCGGAAAAAAAGACTCTGCCGGCACAAGTTCCGGTGAAGTATCCGGAAAAATTGTTGTGCTTCATCACAGAACAGATGCAGAGGCCTTATTTGCTTCGTATGCTGAACGATTTAAGGCAATTTACCCGAATGTTACCATTGAGTTTGAAGCAATAACAGATTATGCAGGTACCGTAAGAACCCGTATGTCTACAAAGGAATACGGCGATGTTTTAATGATGGTAACAACTCCTCCAATTCCGGAAGATTTTGCATCATTCTATGAACCGCTTGGAACAACAACAGATCTTTTCCAGAAATATGACTTTTTGGAAACAAATGCACAGTGTTACTATGAAGGCCAAGTATATGGTTTACCGGTAAATGCAAATACAGGCGGACTCCTTTATAATAAAGAAGTATTCCAGAAAGCCGGAATTACATCATTCCCGAAAACCTCAGAAGAATTCTATGCTGTATTAGCTAAGATTAAAAGCAACACAACTGCAGTTCCTTTCTTTATGAACTATCCTTCAAAGTGGACATTAACACAGTGGGAAGGCGGACGTTTAGCTTACTCTGGAGATCCTGACTGGGCAAACAAAATGATTCACATGGATGCACCATTTTCACCCGGAATGCCCCATTACGAGCTGTATAAGGTTATGTATGAGGTTGTAAAACGCGGTTACTGTGAAAGGGATATTCTCACTTCAGACTGGGAAAAATCAAAACAGCAGTTTGTTGACGGTGAAATTGGCGTTATGAATCTCGGTTCATGGGCAATCGGTCAGTTCCGCGAAGTTGCAGCAAAATCAGGTAAAAATCCGGACCTCGTAGGATACATGCCCTACCCGGTAAGTCATGGCGGAAAAGTGTATGCAGAGCCTTCACTTGACTATAACGTTGCAGTGAATAAATTCAGCGCTAACAAGCCTGCTGCAAAGGCATGGGCTTTATGGTTTGCAAATGAATCAGGTTATGCAAAAGACAATGTTGCAATTCCTGCCCTTAAGGGAAGCGAATTTCCTTCAGTTCTCGACAGTTTCAAAGAAGTTGGAGTTGTTTACATGAGTTCTAATCCTGCAAAGGGCGGCGAAGAAGGTCTCTTTGACAAACTCGACAGTGAAGCAGAAATCGGTCTCTGG
>JAKJFV010000205.1 GCA_022704725.1 Spirochaetota bacterium | reverse complement strand
ATTGCCTGGGCAAACCGGATTTGCTGTACTTAGCGTATTGCCAGGATTTGGAGTTCCGGCACAAGGAGCTGAAGAGCAAACAGGGAAATCAACAGTTATTGACCAAGAAGCAGCTGGAGTACCCAAATCAAATACAGCAATTGCAATGGTGGCACCGGAAGCAATAGTAGCCTGACAGGTAAGTACATTGGTTCCAACATTACTAACACCTGGATCTGCTAAATAATTGGCTGCAAGATTTGCAGGGTTAAAACTATTACTATAAATAGCAAACTGAGCATTTGAACCTGCACCGGTAGGAGCCATTGTAAATGTACCACACTGAGTTAAACCGGTAGTGTTAGTATAAGTTACAACACGGTAAGGAACCGTTTGTGCAAATGTACCTGGGAAAGTATAAGGTACAGTACAACTTGAAGTGGCACCTGGTCTAAACAAACGATCAGTCATAGTAGGTGCACCTGCAAAATCACCATTAAAAGTCTGACACACAGCATTAGGACTCTGTGTTCTCAAATTAGACTTCGTTGTAGGAAGTCCTGCATCATTGTTAGCATTAGGGTTAATTGTACCTCTGTGACGTTGTTCATAGTTTTTCAACTTAAGTTGAACACGCTGATCCTGTGTAAGTCTGCTCGACTTAGCAGGATTCTGCTGGGCAAAAGTCATAACCGGCACTGAAAGTAACAGTGCAATTGCCATGATACCCGTACAGAAGAACCTTAAATTCTTTCGAGTAAAGTTTGGTTGCATAATAGATTTTTTAAATGATTGATTATTACCGGAAAATCCGGCAAAGTCCAAAAACCGGTGGCTAAGGTAGAGATTTTATGATATTTTTAAAAAAAAATAATCCCCCAATTATAAAAAAGGGGGATAATTAATTTTTTCTGGAAATTTTATTGACCGAAAAGGCTAAAATCCGGTTACCACTTATCTACATCTTCGTTCAATTTTGCTTCAATCGGGGTTGCTTCTGTCACAACCGGAATTGGGTTTTCTGTTGCCGAAACCTCATTTGAGGATACTACTTCAGCATCCTGACGTACCCCTTCTTCTGCTTCATCATGATTAAAAGCATCGAAGTCAAAATCAGGCATTAGTTCTGTTTTTACATAGTCAACAGCCTCGTTTAAAGCTTTTACAAACTTATTGAAGTCTTCTTTGTAAAGAAATACCTTATGCCTATCATATCCATTGTCGTCAAATCTTTTACGACTTTCAGTAATAGTAAGGTAATAATCATTTCCTCGGGTAGCTCTTACATCAAAAAAATAAGTTCTTCTTTTTCCTGCTCGAATTCTTTTACTGTAAATGCTTTCCATTTTCTTTTCATTGTTCTCGTAAGCCACTTTAGTAGGTTTTAGCGGTTAATTAATTTGACATACAGGAGTAGGGTTTACCCTGCAAGTTCACAAATATAGAGATGTTTTTGACACAGCCAAATGTCGGCGCTACTGTTTTATTCCATTGGTACACTACTTCGTGTTAATGTTATTTTTTGCAGCTTCCATTTTTTGCTGCCGGGCAAACAAGCCGGCATAATATCCATTCTTCTCTATTAATTGATGGTGTGTTCCTTCTTCAATAATTTCCCCATCACTTAAAACCACGATCCTGTCAAACTGCAGTACTGAAAAAATTCTATGTGTAATGATGATGGCAGTTTTTCCTTTCAAATACTCGTTGAGGCTTTGGGTAATTTCTCTTTCTGTACGTGCATCTACAGCACTTAGACAGTCATCAAGAATAAGCAAACCGGGTTTTTTAATTAGTGCTCTTGCAATCGTTACACGTTGTTTTTGCCCTCCACTTAGCGTAACACCTCGCTCCCCTATTGTTGTTTCGTAATGTTGAGGGAGATTTTGAATTTCACCATCAACATTAGCTTTTTGTGCGGCATTTTTTACTTCATCTAAACCGGCTTCAGTATTGAAAGCTATATTGTTCTTAATAGAATCGCTAAAAAGGAAAACATCCTGCGGTACATAGCTGATTTGCTCCCGAAGCGTTTGTAAATTTTTCTTTCTAATATTTGTGCCGTCTATGAATAACTCACCTTCGGTAACGTCGTACATTCTTAAAAGCAACTGAGCAATGGTAGATTTTCCCGAGCCAGATTTACCAACAATGGCAATTTTTTCGCCTTTTTTTATCTCCAGATTGAAGTTTTTCAATGCCTCAATGCCGGTATGCGGATAAGTAAATCCAACTTTGCGAAAACTTATATTTCCTTCTAATTTTTCTGTACTTGCATTTTCTGGGTTGTGAATAACAGGTGTTATTTCCAAGAATTCATTTATTCTTTTTTGAGAGGCAGATGCTCTTTGAATCAAACTTGCAGTAAGCCCAATTGCACTAACCGGAAAAGTGAGCATGTTTACATACATCACAAATTCAACGATTGTGTCCAGTCCAATATGATGTTGATTGTGGAGGTAATAAAGCCCGCCTATCATTATAGTAAGCAGTGTACTCAATCCTATTAAAAAAGTAATAGAAGGAAAATAAATAGCTTCCACTTTGGCAAGTCCTATAGCATTCCGTTTATAATCTTCGCTATTCTTTCTAAAAAAACCCAGCATAGCCGTTTCTTGTACATAAGATTTTATAACCCTGATACCGGAATATGACTCCTGTGCATTTGCCGTAAGGCGGGACAGTGATTCCTGTATTCTTTCACTTTTCTTATTGATGGTATTGTTTACATAATAAATGGTAATGGCTAATACAGGTAGCGGGAGCAATACATATAATGTAAGTTCAGGGCTTCTTTTCCACATAAAGAAAACGCTGAGAGAAATCACTGTAATCAGATTCACCAGATACATGATTGCGGGGCCTGTAAACATTCTTACCCGGCTTACATCTTCGGTAATGCGGTTCATCAAATCGCCGGTGCTTGCGGTTTTATAGAATGTACTATCAAGTTTTTGGTAATGGTCAAAAACTTCATTCTTCTGATCATATTCAATGAAGCGACTCATAACAATAATGGTTTGCCGCATGAGAAAAAGGAAAAAGCCCCTTAGCAAAGCCAAAATGAGAATAGTAATACCACAAAGTGCTACCACTTTAAGCCAGTTATCAGCATAATTATTAAACCATTGTGTAAGTGCTGTAACCAAGCGGTCATAATTAGCCTGACCAGTCGAAGCATTGCCGGCAGGCCCAGTAATTCTTTGTACATAATCAATAACAAATCCTGTAACCTGTGGCGCCAGTACATTAAAATAATTTGATAAAAAAATAAAAGCGATACCCATTATCAGCCTTAGCCGGTATTTCCAGAAATACTTATTGAGTGCTTTCAAGTGCTTCAACCAAAAAAAATTTTAACGAAGATAAATGATAGGTTATGAATAGTTTGGGTAGAAACTTTTGCATCCTTACATTTGCGCCGGAGAGATGGCAGAGCGGTCGAATGCGGCGGTCTTGAAAACCGTTGACTGTTACAGGTCCGGGGGTTCGAATCCCTCTCTCTCCGCCAACTATTAAAAAAGCCCGATTTCTCGGGCTTCTGTTCTTTTAGTGGCGGGGGAAGAAAGAATCGAACTCTCAATAGCGGTTTTGGAGACCGCAGTTATACCATTTAACTATTCCCCCAAGGCTGGAAATCAAGGTTACTTGCCTTGATATTCCTTAGCGATCTTAGACACCATTCCGTTGTCGGCCTTGCCGGCGTAAAGGGTCTTGAAGGTAACCATGATGTTTCTGATGGACTTATCCGTCAGAGACTCAATGACTTTCCTGATTTCATCTTCTGACATCATAGAAGGGAGGAACTTCTTAAGCGCCTCAATCTGA
>JAKJFV010000204.1:3523-3823 GCA_022704725.1 Spirochaetota bacterium | reverse complement strand
GTTAATACCCAGTTTAGTGTTTCTTCAAAACTCATATAGCTAAAACAGCCGGTTAACTTTGGCAGCTCGTATACCGATGTCCCTGGGGGAGTAAAGCAATCTGCAAGGCCTTGGTCATGAGAAAATGCAATGCCGTAAGCATCTGTATAAGACGATCGAGCAAGAAGAAAATCAAGCTCATTTTTAACAGTCCAAGGCGACCACCTAAGTTCCCAAAAAGCCTGATCGACGGTTAAGTCTAAGGTATTCATCATTCTATACTCGCCTTCGTTTACTATAAACAAAGGGTCTCCGCCTTCC
>JAKJFV010000204.1:0-3513 GCA_022704725.1 Spirochaetota bacterium | reverse complement strand
TAATTCAGAGCTGGCATTATAACTATGTGCGGCATGAGCAATGAGAAATTTTCTTTCAGCTGAAATTTTTGCATTATTAAGAATACTATCAACTGTATCTGCTTTTTTAAGCAATTCTTTTGCATCTTCAAGGGCAGAAAAAAGCACTTCTTCAAGATCTTTGAAGTGAATAGTATAATACGCATATGTGCGTAATCCTGAAGTAACAATCCCGTCACGAAACACTCCGAGAGCAACAAAGACCGATTTTTTTTCGCCCGGTGCAACTTGCCAGCGAATTAAACCTTCCGAAGCAAGTCTGCGCACAAGAGGATTTTCATCCAGTCCTGTACTCAAAACAGACCAATCCATTGCTTCTTCGACATCTTTTCCGGATAAGGTGGCATAGCCCCACTGAGTGCCGGAAGCAAAACCCGTAAGAGTTCTATTAGTACTGTCGGATAAGGGACGGCGTATGCCCTGCATACCAAAAAAGCCCAACAAGGGTTCTGTTCCTTTAGTATTATCAAATGAAAGCTTAACAAGAATGGCTGGACGTACCGCTTTTTTAAATTCTGCAGGTTTTGCGGTTAAAGGATCGGGAATAGCACCAAAAAACGACAAAACTCTAAAACTTAGATCTCCTGCCGTCCATGTTTCACCTGAAAAAGACATGGTTCTATGTATTTCTTGCTTGGTAAACCAATTACACTGAGTGGCAGGATCATCAGGCTTTGCCCAAAGATGGTACGCTTCTTCTCCAATACCTACATTGACGCCGGGTGAAAAAGGAAGAAGGCAGGGTCTTGCTTTACCTCTACGATACCCGACAAAAAGACCCTGTTTTGGGGGTTGAACATCGCCAACTACCAAGCCGCCACCCTTTCCTATGCGACCGAGTGCTAAACAGGAAAAAGCACCCCACATACCGTGTAATGAGTAAAAATCGTTATTTGTAATAGCGATGGACATAAAAACCTCCCCGTCAAGCATAAGGTAGTTAAAAACAGGCTTGTATAGGACACATAACCTCTTTAGTCCTAGGAATAAACCCCTAATGTTAAGCTATACTAACAAGGATTAAGTACAATCCATTCAACTGCGTATTTTCTTAGATCGGCTGCAGTAGAAAGATTTAACTTTTCTTTTATATTTTCTTTATAGGCATTTACCGTTTTTACGGAAATTCTTAAAGCGTTGCCTATTTCTTTAACACCGTATCCTTTTCCGACGAGCTGAAAAACCTCAAACTCACGGTCCGACAATTTTTTTACAGGATCTTCATTGTCGTTTCCGCCCGCAATCAATCCCATAAGGCGATCTTTGAGCTCTTCTGAAACCGCTATTTTACCGTCTGCAACAATTTTTACCGCTTGCAATAAATCTGCAGGATCGCTGTTTTTCATAACGTATCCTTTTGCACCTGCTTTAATGGCCCTTTCTCCATACAAACTTTCTTCATGCATTGAAACTACAAGCACGTAGGTTTTCGGATAAGATGTTTTTATTGTTTTTACAAGATCAAGGCCGTTTTGTCCCTGAAGGCTAATGTCAATTATTGCAAGATTAGGTTTTTCTTTTTTTAATAATTCAAGTGCTTCAGAAATATCGCCTGTTTCACCAACAGGTTCCAAATGAAGTTCCTGCTGTACAAGACTTGCCACACCATGCCTGTAAACAGGATGATCATCGACAACTATAAATTTTTGTTTTATTGTCATAGTTTCCTCGTATTTAAGCGATTCGCAACATCATGCCGAAACCCTACAGAGAATCTCTGTTCCCTGCCCGTTTGTTTTTATGGAAAAATCTCCCATAAGAACACTTGCCCTGTATTTCATAATACTCAATCCCATTCCAAGACCACCGGCATCCTTTGAAGATAAACCTTTGCCATTGTCGCGCACTATTACGGTAACATTTTGGTCATCTCTCATAAGGCTAATAGATATTTCAGAGGCCCCGGAATGCGACACCGCATTATTCAATGCCTCCTGTATTATCCTATACAGTTGCAAAGCTTTTTCCGAATCATGTATAAAAAAAGAAGGACTTACACTGAGCAGTATGCGGGCACTGCTCCTCTTTCTTGCAGAAACTACATAACTTTCTACCGTTTTTACCAAGCCCCTCGCTTCAAGTTCTGCAGGATACAAACCTCGTGCAATATTTTTTGCCAGCTCAGCTGCTTTGCTCGATGCCTTAACTATTTCTTGAAGTTCTCTAAAAACTTCCGTATTGCTTGAGTATTCGGCACGTTTTATCATTCCTTCAATAAGAGCTGCACGTAAACCTATTCCTGCAATATCTTGACATAAGTTATCGTGAATATCGCGACCTATATTTCCCATAATGTCGTTTGAAATTTGAAGCAACTCATTTTCAAGCATACGACGCTGTTTTATTTCTTTTACCAGCCTTTCATTAGCAGCATAAAGCTCCATAGTTCTTTCTCTAACTTCCTGTTCCAGCTCTTTTTCTCTGTCTCTTTCGGCATTAACCAGACGTGCACCCTTTATAGCACCGGAAACCTGATCACGTAGGGCTTCAAAAATACGCCTATCCGTCGATTCCGATGTACATATTAAGTATCCGAGTCGCTCATCGCCGTAGCGCAAAGGTTCACATATATACGTCTTTATGTTTTCCGGTAAGCCCCCGGGAAGGATTTCCGAGGTTCTAAAACGAAGTCCGTAAGGAGAAAGAATACGCACTTTTTCATTTGTATACGCCAAGTGAAGACGTGCCCAAACAGGTATACGCTCAGGAGAATCAAATAATACAAGCCAACAAGCAGAAATACCTAGAGCTTCTATTGCTTGAGCAACTTTTTGCAATACATCATGTAAGTCGAAGGATAAGACAAGCGATGAGTTTATTTCCTGTAATGTTGCACTTCTTTGTTCAACTGCTGTACGAAGTAGGGCCTGGTACCTCATTTCTCCTTCGGTAATAATGACCATTGCCTTTTCCTGTAGCTTTGGCGGAAACTTCATATTTTTCAAAAACCCGGGACTTCTTCCCTTACTTAACTCCCTGTTTACCGCATGAATAAGTTCTGGCAGAAACTCGGAATCGGAAGTCGATACGGGAAAAGAAAATTGACCGAAATCCTGCTCATCTGTAGATCTTGAAAGACCGTATTTTGAACAACCACATGACTGTCTAATTACAAAAGATATAGGAGGTATGCCTTGAGGAACAATATGCTTACCATAACCAATGGCAAAAGCAATTCTCTGTAAAGCTTCTCGGCCTAAGTCTTTTGTTGGCTGACGGATGGTGGTAAGAGGCGGAATTGAAAAGCGGGAATTTTCCGTGTCGTCATAACCTGTTACAGAAACGTCTAAGGGAACATTAATACCGGCTTCTGAAAGGGCCCTAAGTGCGCCAAAAGCCATATGGTCATTTGCGGCTACAACTGCATCTATAACACCACCGGATGCTAAAAAATTGACCATAGCATTATATGCATCCTGTTCCTGAAAATCTGCATATAAGACAACAGGAGAAGAACTACCGGGGAAAAAAGAA
>JAKJFV010000203.1 GCA_022704725.1 Spirochaetota bacterium | reverse complement strand
GGGAATACGAGGTGTTTTTTCTCCTGCAGAAATTAACGAAATACTGCAGCTCACGGAGGCACTCGCGTCATGATGACTGACAACAATAAAGATTTAACCGCTAAATACACGAAAGACGCTAAAGAAGAACTCCTTTTCAAAGAGGAGTGCTACGCTATTCAAGGCGCTGTGTTTGATGTGTACCGGGAAATGGGCTGTGGTTTTTTGGAAGCAGTTTACCAGGAATGTCTGGAAAAAGAGTTCCGATCAAGACAAGTACCTTTTGAGTCACAAAAAGAGCTTGTTCTTATTTATAAAAATGAACACCTTGTTCAAACATACAAACCGGATTTCATTTGCTATAAAAAAATTATCGTCGAGCTAAAAGCGGTCAAGGTAATAGCACCAGAACACAAAGCTCAACTATTTAATTATCTCAAGGCTACCGGACTCGAGCTTGGACTGCTTGTCAACTTCGGTTCATATCCGAAAACAGAAATAATAAGAATAGCTAATACAAGATTTCGCGATTTTAGCGACTTTCGCGGTTAGAATAAGGAACAAAATATGCTGCAAAACAACCCTGAACTTAGAAGCAAAATTGAACAACTTTGGGACAAATTCTGGTCCGGCGGAATATCTAACCCGCTCTCTGCAATAGAGCAAATAACCTATCTGCTTTTTATGAAGCGATTGGATGAACTGGATCAGAAAAGACAAGCCGATGCTGTATTTACAGGCGAAAAATATACGTCCAAATTTGAAGGCACCTGGATTCCTCCGGAGTATAGAGCTAAAGCCCGGGAGGATGATACTCAAAAAGAGACTGACAGAAAAGCAGAAGATGAAAAGCTCTATGAAATAGATAAACGGTCTCTACGTTGGAGCGAGTTTAAGCGGATGAATGCCGAAGACATGCTGCAGCATGTACAGACTAAGGTTTTTCCCTTTTTGAAAGATATGAACGGAGCGGAATCTAACTTTACCCATCATATGAAAAATGCTGTTTTCATTATTCCGAAACCGTCGCTTTTGGTGGAAGCGGTAAAAACCATTGATGAAATATTCGAGATCATGGATAAGGACTCAAAAGAGAAAGGACAAGCTTTTCAGGATATTCAGGGTGATGTCTATGAAATGCTTCTTTCGGAAATTGCCAGTGCCGGTAAAAACGGACAATTTAGAACACCCCGCCATATTATTAAAATGATAGCCGACCTTGTGCAGCCCCAACTGGGTCATAAAATAGCAGATCCCGCCTGCGGTACAGGAGGCTTTCTACTGGGAGCGTATCAGTATATAGTAACCGGATTGGCTCTTAAAACAGGAAGCAAAGACCTTATAAGAGATGAAGACGGTTTTATCCGCACATCTGTATCAGCAGGAATGAACGAAAAAAATCAATTAACGCTCAACAAAACGCTGTACGGCTATGACATCGACAGCACTATGGTCCGCTTGGGGCTTATGAACCTGATGATGCACGGCATCGACGAACCTCATATTGATTACAAAGACACTCTCAGTAAGAGTTTTACCGAAGAAGCTGAATACGATATTGTCATGGCAAACCCGCCTTTTACCGGCAGCATTGACAAGGGCGATATTAATGAAAACCTGACACTTTCAACAACCAAAACTGAACTTCTCTTTGTGGAGAATATTTTCCACTTACTCAAAAAAGGAGGGACAGCAGGTGTCATTGTTCCTCAGGGCGTTTTATTTGGAAACGGCGGCGCCTTTAGAGATCTGCGTAAAACCCTGTTGGAAAAGTGTGAGCTTAAAGCGGTGATTACCATGCCAAGCGGTGTTTTTAAGCCCTATGCAGGAGTAAGTACAGCAGTACTGCTTTTTACCAAGGTATGGGGACCACAAGAAAAGGTAACAAAACCGGCCACAGAAAACGTCTGGTTTTATGAAATGACTTCTGACGGTTACTCGCTGGATGATAAACGAAGCAAGCTGGATGGTTACGGAGATCTAGTAGATATTGTAGAAAAGTACAAAGCCCGTAATGCAGAAAAAGATACCGACCGTACACAAAAATGCTTTATGGTGCCTTATTCAGAAATCGCCAATGAAGAAAACAATTATGATCTTTCATTAAGCCGCTATAAAGAGGATGTTTTTGAAGAAGTGGAGTATGAAAAGCCGGGTGTGATTCTGGAAAAACTCTTGAAGGAAGAAGTCGGTGAAGAGTTTTTTAACCGCGAAAGGCGCGAAACACGCGAAAAAGTTTTAAAAGAAATAGATAGCGGTATTGTGAAGGAGCTGCTGGAACTGCGGGAGATGATTCAATGAAAAACACGGAAGAAAAAGAATTTTTAACCGCGAAAGGCGCGAAACACGCGAAAAAATATTCAATGGAAGGAATAAACCGAGGTACATTGGATGAACATGATGAAAAACACAACTTCTGATAACGCACTTTTTGACAGAGTTGTTTCTATTCTGGAAGAGGCCAGAGGCAATGTTGTCCGTGCGGTAAATACCAGTATGGTAACAGCCTACTGGCTCATTGGGCGCGAAATTGTTCAGGAACTTCAGGGCGGTGATGAGAGAGCAGAGTATGGGAAACAGGTTGTTGAAAAACTCGCAGTTGCCCTCACTCGAAAGTATGGGAAAGGATTCTCTGCTCCCACACTTTGGAAGTTTCGTCAGTTTTATCAGGTTTATTATCAACGCCTAGAGATTCTATCCCTAACAGGGACAGAATTAGGATCGGCAGACATTCTATCCCCGTCTGGGATAGAATTAAAACGAGATGCAAGTTTCTTACCGGGAGGAAGCCAGTTGGCAATCCCATTTTCTCCACAGCTTTCGTGGTCGCACTACCGTGCCCTGATGCGGGTTAAAGACGAAAAAGCACGGGATTTTTACGAACAAGAAGCTATTGAAGGGGCTTGGAGTAAAGATACCTTGGAGCGCCAGATTCATACACAATATTACGAACGGGTTCTAAAAAGCCAACAGCCTAAGGAATTGATTGCCGATGGCAGGCAATTACAAAAAAAGCCCTCTTTAGCAATGGTTATTTTTGATAGGCACAAAAGAATTTTTAACCGCGAAAGGTGCGAAACACGCGAAAAAAGCAAAAATCCTTTAGCGACTTTTAGCGTTTTTAGCGGTTTAAAAATAAACCATGGAAGGCACGCTCGGGAGATGATTCTTAACCGCGAAAGGCGCGAAACACGCGAAAAAAATTTGAAAGGATTAAAAAGCGGGATTGCGAAAGCGATGCGGGAGATGATTGGATGAGTAACATAATTTTTATTTTTAACCACGGAACACACAGAAAACACGGAATGAAAAGAATTTTTAACCGCGAAAGGCGCGAAACACGCGAAAATAATTTGGAAGGATTATGGAGCGGGTTTGTGAAAGCGCTGCGGGAGATGATTGGATGAAAATAGTTAAACTAGCAGAAGTTGTTAAGCAGCTTGAATCTGGATCAAGACCTAAAGGAGGTGTTTCATCTGAAACTGGCACAATACCATCTCTCGGAGCCGAACATTTAAGTGAAACAGGTCAAATTGAATTTAAAAATAAAAAATTTGTTAACGAAGATTTTTATAAAAAACTAAAAAATGGTAAAGTTATACCTAATGATATTCTAATTGTTAAAGACGGAGCAACTACAGGCAAAGTTGCTATATTTTCAAGAAGTTTTCCTTATAAGAATGTTGCTATTAATGAACATGTTTTTAAAATTAGTATTAATGAAAAAATTGCCTACCCACTTTTCATATACTGCTTTTTAAAGTCTACATATGGTAAAAAACAAATCCTAAATGACTTCCGTGGAGCTACAGTTGGAGGGATTTCAAGACAACTTGTTGATTTAGTAAAAATCCCCATCCCCCCTCTCGATGATCAAAAACGCATTGCC
>JAKJFV010000202.1 GCA_022704725.1 Spirochaetota bacterium | reverse complement strand
ATTGCTGATATTACTGTTTGTTCTCTTCCTGAAAATTCATTCAAGAATTCTGCAGCCTGCTTCTGATTCTCGGGTTTGCCGTAAACTTTGCCATTAAGTACAATAATTGTGTCTGCACCGAAAATCCAGGGCACAATTTGCCCTGATGGAATCGTTCTCATAACCGCATCAACTTTTTTAGTTGCAAAAAGCTCAGCAATTACCTCCGGCTCCATATTTTCAGGGATTGTTTCATCAATTTCCGGCATTATAACGCGAAACGGAATACCTAATTTTGTAAGAATTTCCTGACGTCTAGGTGATGATGATGCTAGTATTATTGGTTCCATGTTAAATCCTATAATTAATAGATTTATTGACAAAAAAAACATTTAACTATATGCTTCTTATCAATCATGAGAGATTAGCTCATTTGGATAGAGCGTCGCCCTCCGGAGGCGAAGGTGGCAGGTTCGAATCCTGTATCTCTCAAAAGCTGAATTTAAAGAAAAGCAGGAATAATCCTGCTTTTCTTTATTTGATAGGGTAACAATATCCTTTTGTAATCATAGATACTTGCTGCTTTCCTTTTTTTATCTTCCTGTAAGAGACTTCAGCAAATCTAAAGCCTTTGTTCTTACCGGAGTTACATAATTATAATTTGTTGCAATTGAAGAAATTGACTGAATCATTGATCCCGTATCTTTTACAGAGGGAGCAAGTTTTTCGTAGGCAACAAGAATTTCAAGCGCCATGCTGCTTGTAGGATTTAATACAGCATATTTTTTTTGAGCCCATGCAATTGCTTCTACAACTTCATTATTATCATTTATTCCAATGTCGCCCAATGCCCGTATAGCGCTTGTGGTAACCATCGGTTCGTTATCAGCCAAGGCAACCTTAAGGAGTGTGTCTTTTGATTCTTCTGTTTTCATCTTACCGAGTAAATCGCAAGCCTTAGCGCGGATGTCCGGATAATTGTTAGCCAGGCGGCCGTTAGTACGGGATTGGGAAAATACACCTTCGCCTGCTAAAAGATCAAGAGCTGCAAGCATGTCCGGGCTGGATCTCCCAGAATCAATGGCTGTTTCCAAATATTGCAGTGAAACCAGTTTACTGTCTCTGTCCTCAGCTATTGCAAGTTCCTTGATAATAACATCTTCAACAGTGCTTAAGTATTCCTGCTCAACAGTTACTTGAGTACGCTGTGCACTTATATTTGCCGCTGCAAGACATAAGAATAAGCAAAATGCGGCAGTTTTTGAAAACTTCATAAAGAATCCTCCTCAGATTTATGGCAAATTATATATCATTACTTATGAAAAATCAATGTTACAGGGTGTCAAGAATCAGCATCCATTCACCCTTGATTTTTTCAAAATAATAGCAAATTATGTCCTGATCGCCTCTTACTTGTACTACTTTAACAGAGGTGGATGAAATATACCTGATTTCGTCTACGGTAACATTCAACCGGGCAGGTATGAAAATTAATTTAAAATAATCTTCGAGGCTTTTCAGCAAAATTCCCTTAACCGGAAGACGGGCGGATACAGCTTCAAGATTAGCTGAATTCTGCCAATAATTAAGAGACTGCGGACTAATGTAGTTAATCCATTTTCTATAATCTTTTTTAATCATAATCTCAGATAAATCATCAATTATGTGAAGAATAGTTTTTTTGTCGTTTTCAAAAACATCCTGTGTAATCACCTCTCCCTTAAGTTCGCTTACAGACCTGCTGTATTCAGCGTGCTTTTCAGGCTGTATTGAGGCAATTTCCGGTACCGGCTCATCAACTACGTTTTGAGGTGTAGTCTCAATTATTATTTGAGGTGTCTGTTCAACAATTACAACCTCCGGCTCTTCGCGTACAGCGTCCGTGTCTGTTACTTCTGCAGGAGATTCTTGTATAGTAATCTTTTCTTGTTTTGTGGTACAGGAAAAGACAGCAAGGATACAGAAAATGAGAAAAAGTAAAGAATTAGTGATATTTGATTTACTCATGATTTTTCATTGTACTACTCTTATGTTTTTTCGTCAAATCACTTTTTTGATCTTGACCACTTAACTGAGAAAATAATACAATAAAATTATGATAACGGCTTTATTTCCAGGTTCTTTTGATCCTCCGACTTTTGGTCACTTAAATATTATTGAGAGGTCGAGAAAAATATTCGGCGAGATTCATGTAGTAATCGCTGTTAACAGTCAGAAAAAATATCTTTTTTCCGAGAGTGAACGCCTTGAGATGATGCACAAACTTACAGAAAAGTGGGATAATGTGCATGTATCTACCTGCCGCACGCTCATTGTAGAATATGCCAAGAAAAATAATGCTATAGTTCTGTTGCGCGGAATACGAAATGTTGCTGATTTTTCATATGAATTTGACTTATCAATGCTGAATAAGGGGCTGGATTCTTCTATAGAGACTGTTTTTATGCCGACAGATCCGGAATTTTTTGTTTTAAAATCAAGTGCAATTAAAGAGCTTGCTTTTTTGGGCGGCGATATTTCAAAAATGGTTCCTGATTTAGTAGCAGATTTATTGAAAAAAAAGCTGATAAAATAGTTTTTGATGACATTTATACAAAAAATGTAATTTAACCGTTTGACAAAATACTATAAAATGTTATAATACATTGACAAGCTCGATAGTAATGTTGTATGGTAAATGAGTTATAATTAATAACAAATTATTTAGCGAGGTTTATATATGGCAGTACCAAGAGCGAAAACGTCAAAAGCTCGTACCAAGAGAAGACAGGGCATAAACATGCGTTTAACAGCTCCAAATCTTGTTGAGTGCGGCAATTGCGGAAATTTAACGATGCAGCACCGTGTGTGTCCCAAATGCGGGTTTTATCGCGGTCGTCAGGTAATTACACCTGAAAGCAACGGTTAACAGGAGAAAACCATGGACGAATTGTTCAACAAAATGCAGAAGCTGATTGCAGAAAAGTTAGAGATTGATGAGTCAAAAATAACATTGGATTCATCATTCCGTCAGGATTTAGGTGCTGATAGTTTAGACACCTATGAATTAGTATACGCTATTGAAGAAGAATTAGGCGTAAGCGTTCCTGATGATAAGGCAAACGAGTTTGAAACAGTTCGTGATGCCTATGATTTTATTAAATCACAATCAAAATAGGTTTTATGCTTAATAACACAGGAAAAACTGCATATATTACAGTATTTCCTGTGTTGTTTTTTTAAATTATGGAACTATTTTCACACAAACAAAAAGTTTTACCGGTAAGGAAGATTGATCTTACCGCCTTTCAAAAGAATATAAATATTAAATTTAAAGATATATCTCTTCTCGATTTGGCATTTCATCATCGTTCTTATGCGAATGAGTCTGCAATAACACCATGCAACAATGAACGCCTTGAATTTCTGGGAGACGCTGTTCTGGGTATGGCTGTAGCAGGTTTTTTATATGAAAAATTATGCGGTCATAATGAAGGCGATCTTGCTAA
The DNA here is from genome assembly GCA_022704725.1 of Spirochaetota bacterium. Lineage (GTDB taxonomy): Bacteria > Spirochaetota > Spirochaetia > Treponematales > Treponemataceae > JAAZLA01. The sequence goes on along the minus strand of JAKJFV010000202.1, from coordinate 416 downwards.
GACTAAGTCTGTTGTCGTATCTGAAGTAATTTTGTCTGAAATTGCACTGAACATTAAAATTGATCAATTTCTTCTTCTTGGAAAAGGAGAGGAATTATCCGGCGGAAGGCAAAAAAAAGCCCTGCTGGCAGATGCCTTGGAAGCAGTTATAGGAGCATTCTATTTAGACAGCGGTTACCGGGCTGCTGAAAAATTAGTACTCCATCTCATTGTTCCGGAAATTGAAAAAGTATTAAACAACAAACATCATAAAGACTATAAAACACTCCTTCAAGAATTTTGTCAGAAAAAGTACAAGACATGCCCCATGTATGAACTGGTAAAGAATTCAGGACCGGATCACGATCGCACTTTCTGGGTTAAAGTTGACTTTGGCTCATCTTCATTTGGACCAGAGCAGGGAAAAAGCAAAAAAG
>JAKJFV010000201.1 GCA_022704725.1 Spirochaetota bacterium | reverse complement strand
ATGTCCCGTAAACTGTGCGCAATAATTCGAAAGGTTAAGTGTTTAAAATCATAAAGAGTACCGTCAAAATCAAATATAACTGCTTTAATGCCGGTGAAGTACGAAGTATATAGTTCCATTATTTCTGTATTAAATCCTTGAACATTATATGTCTTTTTTCATCCTGAAGGAGAAGGTTAAGTTTAAACTGCCCGTCACGGAATCCGCACTCGATGCATCGGGCTTTAAATTTTTCAAATGCGTCCTCAGCAAGAAGGAAGGTTTCCGGATCTTTAAGGCGGTTCGAACTTCTCTTTGACTCATACTCAATGTTGCTTTTTTGAATCTCAGCGTCTACCATCGCTGTAAAATCACGTGCGGTTTCGACACTTACCTTTCTGTCTTTAAACTCATAATAAATGCTGTAGTTTGCTTTTTCTACATTGGCAAAACCGATAAAGAAACGGAGGTAAGCCCCTGTCTTTTCCTCGATTTTACGAACAGCATCAATAAAATGCCGTTCATGAAGTTTTTCCCCGGTAATTGAAATAATACCGTTAATTTTTTGAATAAAGATAATTTCAGGAAATTCATTATAAAATCCTGTTACTTCAATTAAGTCATTCATGCTGTATCGGTATAAACCGGCACTTTCAGTGATAATCGGGCAGTATCGTTTACCCTTCTTTAATTCATGCAGCTGATAAATTACCGGATTTTCACTTTCAATATCTTCTTCTGCAATGAACTCAAAATACATCATGTGTCCGAAAAGGACCGTTGCGTCGTTTTTATAAGACAGAACAAGACCGAATCTTCCTTCAGAAGCAAGATAGGTAAATTCCATCATTCTGCAGTCTTCGGGAAATGAATTTTTAATTTTATCAAAATATACCTTAGTATTTCCGCACTTCCATGTATAAATAACTTTCAAGTTAGGCCAGTAATGCTTTGGAAGAACGGTACCGTATTTATGTTTCAAATCACGTAAAAAAGCAGCTCTTTGGGGATTGGGCTTCATATAAAGAGCCAGTTCATCGCGGATAGACTGAGCAATATCCAGTTTAGATGAGATAGTTCCGTGTTCAACATCATTAATGTAATCATCGAAAAACTCATTTGCATTAGTCTGCATCTCGGCAAGCGTGCTGGGATTTGCAGTAATAATAAAGTGAGTGTCATGGGCAATTCCCATTCTCATAATGGTATAATAGCGGGCCTTGTAATCTGTAATATCATAAACGGCAGCGGGAGCAGTATGGAGCGGTTCTATAAAGGACGGAAGATCCCGTCTTGTAATCCCGGAAGCTGAACCGTACAATGTTCCGTCAGGAGCCCTGCCTTCTACTGCTTTTCCTACAATAGAAACACTTGGACCGTCAAAAACATGGGGACTGTTTTTTAATGCAAGGTACAGCCATGTTTGTGCGATTTTATTGTATACATCTCCATAAAATTTGTGAGAATATGGAATCCATTTTGGTTCATTTGTTGTACCGCTCGTGGTGGCATAAAGTTTAGCCTTCCCTTGAAAAAGTACATTCTCTTCTCCGTTTTTATGACGCTCTATATATGGGCGTAAATCTTCATAATCATTTAGGGGTACATGTTTTCTATAGAGTTCAAAAAAAGAATCAACATTTTTTTCATTCATAATTTCTTCAAAATGATGCTCTTTACCGTAAACAGTGTCCTTGGAATAATCTAGAATATTGTACAAGGTTTTATACTGAGCTTTTTTACAATTTTTTGACGCTTTTTTCATTTTCGAAAGCTGAATCTCTCCGACAAGTGTCAATGCTGCTTTGATTTTCCATAAGCCCTTGGTTTTTTTCATATTCTGTAACTCCTCATAACAGTCTGGTAAATATTAATGGATAGTACATCGCTCTAAACGTATAACATCTAAATTATCATAGAAATAATGAGAAGTAAACATCAAACCCAAGAATTGTTCATCTCGACATAAAACGTCATTTTATGGTATAATTTGTACTATCATAGTACAAACAAGGGAGCCGCAATATGGGCATTTTTTATGACAAGAATACAAACTTTCTTATAGGATCTGCAGATTTTTCGCCTTTTAAGACGAAACACCCTTCACAAACGGCAATGAAAAAAGAGCTCGACTCAATGATTCTTTCAGCTTCAGGGTGGAGAAAGGTATTTACAGCAAGCGGAGACGAAGAAGACACACAGGCTTCTATCGGTCCTGAAAATGCGGCATTATCAGTGTATATAGCACAGAGCTTTTCACACTACATACAAAAAAAACTTAATAAAAAAGATCCGGTCATCGTTGTCGGCCTCGATGCGCGACCCACCGGACAGGAAATTGCAGAAATAATTATCCGCATACTTCTAAAAAATGGAATACAGGTGCGCTATGTCTTTATAAGTGCCGCGCCGGAAATTATGGCTTATGCCCGGGAATGCGACGGGTTTGTGTATATATCGGCCAGTCATAATCCCGTAGGACATAATGGCTTAAAATTCGGTTTTAATGACGGCGGGGTAATTCCTGGAAGTGAGGCTGCTCAACTTACTGCGATATTTAAGGATTTGTGTAATATGGAGAATTCTTCACAGAAGGCTGTCGACCTTTACAACGATTCAATGCAGACTGATATTGCCTCCGTCTATAATAAGGTCTCTTTCTACAAGGAAGAGGCTTTAGCTTTTTATAGAAACTTTACCCGGACTGTTATCAGTTCAAATACCGATCCTGCAAAAAAGGAAGCCTTTTTGAAGAGTCTTCAAAAAGCTGCGCAACAGGATAAACTAACTATACTAGCAGATATGAACGGCAGCGCACGCACAGTTTCAATTGATAAAGACTTTTTTACTTCTTTAGGCTTCGGTTTTATATCTTTTAATGACACACCACGGGACATCGTACATGCTATTATTCCCGAGCCTGAAAACCTTGTACATTGCGCCCGTAAGATGGAAGAACTGCAGTCCAAGGGTGACACATCGGTTGTCTTGGGGTATATGCCCGACTGCGACGGCGACCGCGGCAACATTGTCTATTGGAACGACAAAGAAAAAAAGGCTGAGGTTTTAATGGCTCAGGAAGTCTTTGCTCTCTCTGTTCTTTCAGAACTTTCATTTACCGCATATAACAATAATGCTCAAACTCCCGAAGAATTAAGAAAATTAAAAACAGCAGTTTCGGTTAATGATCCGACATCGATGCGTATAGAAGAAATTGCACAAGCCTTTTGTGCCTCAGTTTACAGAGCAGAAGTAGGGGAGGCAAACGTTGTAAATCTTGCCCGTTCTTTGCGTGAAAAAGGTTTTACAGTTCCTATCCTTGGTGAAGGCTCAAACGGCGGAAATATAACTCATCCTGCAGCTGTTAGAGATCCAATAAATACTCTTTTTGCCCTTATAAAACTTCTTACAATAAAAGACGATCCGGCAGCAGGAAAAAAAGGCCTTTTCCATTTATGGCTGCAGGCTTTAAACCGTGCAGACGAATATAATGAAAACTTCACACTGACCGATATAATAAATTCCCTTCCTGCCTTCACAACTACCGGGGTTTCTGAACAGCGGGCTCTTCTGCATATAACAACAAAAGATCACGGTTGTTTAAAAAATGCCTACGGGGAAATCCTCCGTAAGCAATGGGATGAGAAAACGAATGAACTTAAAACTAAATACGGCATAGTTTCCTGGCGTGCTGTATCAAACAACGGTATAACTCAAACTGATAATCTTTCTGATTTTTCTGAATCAAAAAACGGCGGTCTAAAAATAATTTTTTCAAATTCCGATGGAAAAGATATAGCCTTTATTTGGATGCGCGGCAGCGGAACGGAACCTGTATTTCGTGTCATGTGTGATGTAAAAGGAAATACCAGTAAATGCAGAGCTATGGAATCAGAATTATTAG
>JAKJFV010000200.1 GCA_022704725.1 Spirochaetota bacterium | reverse complement strand
GCTGCGGTTGACTGGATATGTACCATATTCATGCTTCTTGCCGGTATAAATTTTTCTCTTTATTACCGCATAATTCAGCGGAGAGGAAAAGAGATTTTTGAAAACACTGAACTAAGGGTGTATCTTTCAATAATTATTATATCGGTCCTTATAGTAGCTTTTTCAATTTTGCCGCAATATGGAAACTTTTTTACTTCTTTGCGGTATTCTGCTTTTCAAGTAGTATCTATAATAACAACAACAGGATTTGCTACAGCAGATTTTGCCCAATGGGCTGCTCCTGCTCAGATGCTGCTCTTTTTTCTTATGTTTGTCGGGGGTTGTTCAGGTTCTACCGGAGGCAGTATTAAAGTTGTCCGCTGGGTTGTAATGTTTAAACAGATGGCTAACGAGATTCGAAGAATGCTGCACCCGCACGGTGTGTTTAGTATACGGCTGAACGGCAGAGCAGGAAGAAAAGACCTTGTTTACAGCGTGTCGGCCTTTATATTTTTATACTTGATGCTTGTTCTTATTACGGCTCTTGTTGCTTCTTTTGACGGCGCCGATGTTATAACGTCTTTTACAGCAAGTCTTGCAACTGTGGGAAACATAGGTCCCGGATTCGGCAAGGTGGGTCCTGTAGAAAACTACGGTTTCTTCTCTCCATTCACTAAGTGGTGGTTTTCTTTTGCCATGGTTGCAGGCCGTCTTGAGTTATATACTATGCTTGTATTTTTTATGCCGGTATATTGGAAAAAATAAGCGCTCCCGGTTCAGGAGCGCTTGAGTAATCAAAGTAAATATCAGTTAATTATGCAAGAGCCTTTGTCTTCCATCGTTTTGTTTTCCAGCGGAAGAGCATGACAATACCCCGCATTGTTTCGTCTGTTCCAATTGAAAGCCAGATTCCGATCATGCCTAAGCCCGCCGTAATTCCTAAGAGGTAGCTGCCTAAAACCATGAAAAACCACATGGAGAAAATACCGTATAAAACCGGAAATTTAACATCTCCGGCGCCTTTTAAAGCACCAATTGTTATGAGGTTTATAGAACGGCCGAATTCAATATAGGCAGAAAAAATTAGTAAAGAGGAAACAAGACTGAAAATTGCAGCATCTTTTGTGAATAATGAAATTAAAGGAGCCTTAACAAGGTTTACAATAATAATGAGAAGCATCGTAATGGCGGTTCCAATTATCTGATACTTGTATAAGGCCCGGTAGGCTTTATCGGGCTGTTTTGCTCCGACAAAGTAGCCGGTTTTTATCTGTACCGCATTACCGATTGCCATAGCCGTTACGAATACGAAGCGGACTATTGTCTGGGTATAGACTTGAGAAGTCATGGCAGCTGTTCCAAGAGTTGTAATCATAGCCATTATAACAATTTGTGCCACATTATACGAAAGACTTTCACCTGCTGTGGGAATACCAATGGCAAGGATTGTTTTATAAATTTTTGCAGGAACTTGTGCAATGCCTTTAAGAGAAAAATAAACATCAGGTTTTTTTTGTATTTTATAGGCAAACAGAATACAGGCAATAAATTGAGAAAATACCGAAGAGGCGGCAACACCGGGTACGCCGAGTACCGGCAGACCAAAGGGACCGTATAGAGCAGCGGCATTCCCAATGACGTTTACAATATTTGCTGTAATTGAAATAAACATTGCATCTTTTGTGTAGCCGTAGGCCTTGAGGATTGAGCTTTGAAGCAGATTAAACGCAAAAAAGACAGCACCAAAACCGCCAAGAATTACTAGATATTCGTGTGCGTGTTTTCTTACTGAATCATCAAGGGTGTAGGTATTTAGAAGCGGTTCTGCACCAAATATTACAACCAAAGTCATAACTACAGAAAAAATAACAATCATTACGGTACTTGCCTGTGCAACCTGTTTTAGCTCGCTTTCCCGGTTTGCTCCAATATATTGTGCAAGAACAATGGTAACGCCGATGCAGATAACGTTAAATAGAATTTGAATGAAAAAAATAAACTGTGCTGTCATACCAACGGCAGCAACGGCTTCCTGTGAATAGGAACTGAGCATGACAGTATCTACAGAAGATACAAGCATACGGAAAAGAGACTCAAAAAAAATAGGCACAGTAAGCGCCAGCATGGGTAAAGAGCCGCGGTCTATTTTTTTAACTACGGTCATTTTTGGTTGAAGACTCATGAATGCATTGTATAATTTTTTAATTTTTAAATCTATGAGCAATTGCAGAAAAGAAAAATGCAAAAAACAAGCTTTATTTCCTTGTTTGATTGTAAAATAAGGAATTATGGATTATTATAAAAAAAAACGGAGGTCTTATGCTCAATAGTATTTTATCATTTTTTGGAGAAGGGCTTGCTGCGATCGGCTGGGAACAGATTCTTATGTACGGCATAGGTATAGCGCTTATTTGGGTTTCAATTGCGAAGGACTACGAACCCATGCTCTTACTGCCCATCGGGTTCGGCGCTATTCTTGTTAACCTTCCGCTCGAAGTTGTCTGGCAGCATGATGGTGCCGCCGGTGCAATTAAGATTCTGTTTGATGCAGGTATTTTAACAGAGATTTTCCCTCTTTTAATCTTTGTCGGTGTAGGTGCTATGATAGATTTTGGTCCGCTTTTTCAGCGCCCCTGGCTTATGCTGTTTGGAGCTGCCGCCCACCTCGGAATCTTCTTAACAATATCTCTTGCTGTTGCACTTGGCTTTACCCTGGAAGAAGCAGCCTGTATTGGTGTAATAGGAGCCGCCGATGGTCCTACGACAATTTTTATAACAACCAAACTTGCAAAAGACCTGCTAGGACCTATAATGGTTGTCGCTTATTCATATATGTCCTTAGTTCCGATTATTCAGCCTCCGGTAATAAGAGCGTTAACAAGTAAAAATGAACGCTTAATAAGAATGCAGGCTGTTGACCATGAAATACCCCGCGTTATTTTTATTATCTTCCCGATTGCTGTAACTATAATCTGCAGTCTGCTCGTTCCTATTGCAGCGCCTCTTATCGGGTTTTTAATGTTCGGCAACTTAATCCGCGAATCCGGAGTTCTAGCTAAACTTTCTAATACTGCACAAAACGAACTTTCCAATCTGGTAACACTTCTTTTAGGAATATCAGTTGGAGGATCAATGAGAGCGGACAGTTTTTTACGGCCGGAAACCCTGCTTATTATGGCGCTCGGTCTTTTTGCCTTTATTTTCAATACAGCAGGCGGCGTACTTTTTGCAAAGTTTATAAACCTGTTCTTAAAGAAAAAAATTAATCCCATGCTCGGCGCCTGCGGAATATCGGCATTTCCAATGTCGAGCCGTGTTATTCAAAGAATGGCGCTTAAAGATGATCCGTCAAATATCATCCTTATGCATGCGGTAAGCGCAAATGTTTCCGGACAGCTGGGCTCAGTTGTTGCAGGAGGACTTGTTCTTGCATTAATTCCTATTTTAATTGGAGGCTGATATGGATTTTCAAGCATTAGAAAAGAGTTTTGTTCTCATGGGAACAGGAATGGCTATATTGTTTTTATTTATGGGTTTACTCATTGCAGTTGTGCACTTTGGTATTAAACTGCTTAATAGACTTCCTAAAAAGGAAGCTGCGAAGTAATGAAAAGATGTGCTTTATCCATGGTATTGCTGTTCTGTGCATATGTTGTATCTGCGCAGAATGGCGGTTTTGTGGTGGTGTCCGGTGACGGCATAGAGTTTAAAAATGAACAGTTAGCCGGGAAAATTACCATTTGTTTTTATGAAACATATAAGACAATGGAAATAAACCAGGAAGCCAAAAAAAAATTGGACGAGTATCTTTCCGGCCTGAACTCTGTGCGGCTTAATGAGGTTCGAATTCTCGGCGTCACCGACTGCACAGAAGCAAAATGGCCCTTTGTAGGAATGTGGAAAAAAGGACTGGTG
>JAKJFV010000001.1:9469-28979 GCA_022704725.1 Spirochaetota bacterium | reverse complement strand
GCAATCCGCGGGTGTTCAAAAGCCCAGTCTCTAAAAGCTCTCATACCGGATTTGAGCTGATCTACTGCAGGCAAGGAGGTATTGGTTTTTCTGATAATGTACTCTTCCATCGCAGAAAGGCATTCAATCTTGATCCTTTCAAAAAGAGAGTCCTTGTCCTTGTAGTAATAATAGATAGTTGTAGCCGTTACACCGCAAGATGAGGCGATTTCTCTCATACTGATAGCCTCCGGCTCCTTAATAAGCAGTAATTCGAGGGTTTTTTGCCGAATTTGTAATTCCTGCTCCGGATTTGCCTTTCTCATAACATACTCCTGTTAACTTAACATTGTTAAGATATAATGGATGTTAGGTAGTTGTCAAGCCGATAGTAGGTAAATATCAGTTATTGACATACATTCTTAAAGAGAAATTGTTCTAGTTTGAATGAGTTGAAATGTATTCTAAGGCTGCAGAAGCTAAAAAGCCTGAACGGGAGCTGCCTTCCTGCTTTGTGAAGGCATCAATCTTTGATAGAATGTTGTCGGATATTGTTATGTTTACTCTTTTAACATTTTTAGAAAGACTTCCTATATCGACTGGAACTAAACTCCAAAAATATTCAGGCGAGCTGTATGAGTTTTTTAAGACTTCTATTGAAGAGGGATGGGGAATCATTTCATTATCAAGTAAGAGCCCCTCAATATGGGTTAATATTGCTTCCTGTGCGTTGTCTAAGGCTTCTTCTATTGTAGATCCGGCAGAAAAACATCCGGGTAAATCCGGTACGGTAACTCCATAATCGCTGTTGGTATCTTTTTCTAAAAAAATTGCATATTTCATAGCTTCTCCTGCTGCTGTAATCCAGCCTGTTTAAAAATGCTCTTTACCGTTCCTATAGGAAGATCCGCTTTTGGATGGGGAACTGTTACTTTGCCCGTTTTTACCGGATGTTTGAACTGATGATGACTGCCTCGAATATTGAACACGAACCATCCGTCAGCTTTTAAGAGTTTAATTACTTCAGCACTCTTCATGTGTGTATTATACACACGAATGTGTTTTATCGTCAAGAAAAATCTTCATCTTTACATACCGCAAGTGTCCGTTCATGCTCTGTGCCTGCCTGATAATCTGCTTCATACTGACTTCATTAATGGAGGTTTAGTATGAAACAGGCAGTAGAGATGAATTGCATCGGTTCGGTGAGTCACAAAAACGGGTATTCCCTTGTTGTCGATAAGGAGTATTGCGCGGGTCTTAGCGCTTTGGAAGAATTCTCGCATGTTAAGGTTCTTTGGGTATTCAGCAAGCTGCAGTGGGATGGCAAAACACTTGTTGTCGACAGCCCGTATAAAAAGCTTACCCATGAGATAGGGCTTTTTGCGACGAGGAGTCCTTTTAGGCCTAATCCTATTGGAGTGAGCAATGCACGTATACTATCACTTGATGTTAAAAAAGGGATTGTTGAACTTGACTGGATAGACGCAGATGACGGAACCCCCGTTCTCGATATTAAGCCCTATCACCCGAGCGAGGATATGATCCGGGATGTGAAAATGCCTTCCTGGTGCGCACACTGGCCGATGTGTCGTGAAGAATCCGGGGAATTTGACTGGGAAAGCGAGTTTACCTTTGCTCAATAAGGGTGTATTCTTGTAAGGGCGTATGACAAACTACGAATATGTGCAGAAAACAATTGATATTTTTGAAGATTCTCTGGGCTCTGCAAGGGTAATAGCAACCGCATCGGAACTCGCTGGAAAAATAGGGTACAGTGTGCACCACTTAAACCGTCTTTTCCAGCTCTTGTGCGGCGACAGCCTGGGCCGGTACATTTTAAAAAGACGGCTGGCTGAGGCTGTGTGTGCCGTCCGGGGCGGTGTTCTCCCGTCGCAAGTGTACGCACTTTACGGATGGGAGGATTATTCCGCCTTCAGCCGCTCTGTCCGCAAAGAATTCGGGGTGGCACCTTCAAAACTATCGGTACTTGATGCTGCAGCTCTGTCCCTCACGTACCGCGCCCGCCCGGTTCTGTCTTCTGTGCAGACTCAACATCCGCTTGATCCGGTTCTTCTGCAGACACGTTCTATTCATGCAACAGGTCTGGTTTTTTTCATGGATAATAATGTGAAGGGCTTTCACAAAAGCTGGCGCATCTTCAGCGATAACCGTCAAAAGATACGAGACGTGAAGGGGAATGTGACGTATCAGTTTTCGTGCTGGGACGAAAACGCATCCCCCGAAAACGACGGTTTATGGATATTCTGCGCAGCAGAGACCGACAGTACAGTGGATCAGGATATGATGTTTTTTTCGAAAACGTACCCGCCCTTGCGTATTTTATCATTCAAACACACAGGACCGGTTGAAACAATTCACGACACATACCGCAGAATCTACGAAGAATTTATAATGAACAGTAAGTATAAACTCACCGGCAGCTATGAGTATCAAAAATACGGCGAAGACGGAAGTATAGAAATCTGCATACCTGTCTGCTGGTGAAGAAACTTGACAAATGCAAAGGTTGTATAGTACAACAGTTGTATGAAACAATCTGATATTCAAACTTTTAGAAAGCACCTGCGAAAACTCGAAAGAGAAACCGGAATCCTTTTGGATTCTGAGACGGAATGCTGTTCTGTCACTGTTGCACAATGCCATCTTCTGCTTGAGCTTGAAGCAGATGACACACTCGCTCTCAAAGATTTAGCCGATATTCTGAGTCTCGATAAAAGCACGCTGAGCCGGACAATAGAAAGCTGTGTCCAAAAAGGCTTTATAGAGCGTTCTGCCGATGAAAAAAACAGGCGTAAGAATATTTTATCTCTCACGGAAGAGGGAAGGCAAAAATGCGATCTTATAAACAGTTTGTGTAATGATCAGTTTATAAAGGTTTTCTCTCACATACCGGAAGATAAACAGGATTCTGTCATTGAATCTGTTTTCCTTCTTTCTGCTGCTATGGCTCAGGAACGATCAAAAGGAAACCCGTCATGCTGCAGCCGGTAAAAACCCGTACATCGCTGTCAGGAAAAATTCCGCGTGCTTTGCAAGTTTCGACGCATCTTACCTGGAAAGATAAGGCTGCCGCCGCAGCTCTTCGATCGGGGATTGGAAGGACTAAGGCTTCCATTAAAAGCGGCTTGTACTATGCAGGAAACCCCGGAAAAGATTCGCCTGTTCTTGTGACTTCGAACTACCGTCTGACCTTTGATGCGGTGAGGAAAGAGCTTGGCGGCCTGGATGTCTGGATTTTAGTAATAGATACCGGGGGCATCAATGTGTGGTGTGCTGCAGGAAAGGGAAGTTTCAGCGCTTCTGCTGTAATTAAAGAAATAAAATCTTCACAGCTTTCTTTTTTTGCACCTGAGGGTATACTCATCCTTCCCCAGTTAAGTGCAAGCGGTGTGAACATTACGGTCATTAGAAGGGAAACTTCGTTTAAAGCATTTTTTGGTCCTGTGTATGCTAGGGATTTAAAAGAATTTATAGAAGGGGGAATGAAGAAAAACCGGAAGATGAAAAAGGTAACTTTCACATTGAGAGAAAGGGCTGTATTAATACCGGTTGAGCTTGTACATGCCTGGAAAATTATTGCGCTCTTTATACCCGTCTCTTTTATGACCGCACTCCCCTTTGACGAGGGTTATTTACACCGGTTTATTCCTATGCTCATCTTTCTCGAAATTTCAGTAATAAACGGAGCCGTTCTTACACCTCTTTTACTGCCCTATATTCCCGGCCGTTTTTTCGCGGTTAAAGGACTTTTAGTAAATTTGCTGTGGGCGGTGCTGTTTTACCTGGCAAATATCAGTGTGGTGAAGAATGCAGTGCTTTCATGTATCAGTCTGGTTCTTTTAGGAACAGCAGCGGCATCGTATACTGCGATGAATTTTACCGGGTGCTCAACATTTACCAATCAAAAGGGGACAGAGCTTGAAGTGAAGCGCAGTTTTCCTCTGCAGATAACTTCAGCTGCCGCCGGCTTACTAACGGCAGTAATTCATGGTATCAGCATTATTGCTGTGTGAGGTGAAGATGTATTCATATCCATTAAACGGGAAAAGCCTTGAACTCAATGCTCAAAAGTGCACCGGCTGCGGTTTGTGTACAGAGGTCTGTCCCCATGAAGTTTTTGCCTTTACAGACGGAGTAAGGACTGTACATATTGCAGACTCAGATTCCTGCATGGAGTGCGGGGCCTGTGCGTTAAATTGTCCGGTTAATGCAATAAAGGTGAACCGCGGTGTCGGATGTGCTGCTGCCGTTATTGGAAGCTTACTTGGTAAAAAAGGCGAGTGTTCCTGCGACAGCAGTACACCATGCTGCTAGATATAAAGGAAATATAGAGGAGAAAAACAATGGAAAGAAAAGAAAAAGCTGCACAAATGTTCAATACTTCACACAACTGTGCTCAGTCAGTGTTAACTTCATTCAGTGATAAGACCGGCTTAACTGAAGATCTAAGCTGCAGAATATCTTGTGCTTTTGGTGCAGGAGGAGGAAGAAGGCAGTATCAGTGCGGGGCTGTCTCGGGAGCCCTACTCTCTATATCGGCTGTTCACGGCCGGGGTCTGCATGATGACAGTTCTGTGCAGGATAAAACCTACTCATTGACCCGGGACTTTTTGGCACGTTTTGAAGAAAAACACGGAACCCTTGAATGCCGGAAACTTCTTGACGGGGTAGACTTAATGACTCCTGAGGGGCAGACGAAGTTTAAGAGTGAGAATATGAAAAAAGACAGATGTACAATCTTTGTTACGGATGCGGTGGAGATACTTGAAGGGATAATCTAACTCCAGGAATAATTCTTTCATTTAGAAGCAAAATTACCAATGCAGAAAGTATAAGAAGGCACATACTGCACAGAGCGAAAAGAGAAAGAATTTTATGTTCCTCTTTTTCTGCCTGTTCATAAGGGTAAAGGGAAAAAGAAAGCGCAAGACTGTAATCATCCAGCTCATTACCCTTTGCAAGTACTCGAGCCTTTGACCTGACTGGTTCCTCATGATACGCGTAATAATCGGAGTTCTCAAACCCGTTATACATAGAATAAAGATGTTTCAATTTTTCTTCATAGTAAGGTATATCTGTAATCCAGTTTTTTTTAGTTTGTGTATAACTTACTCTTGAAGATATTGTATAAGGGCTCATATCTTTAGCAGTAAAATATTGCCGGGGCAGAGGAAGGACAAAGGACGGAGTAGCGTAATCTGTGTAAATAGTACTGTGTTCATGAGAGAGAATTTCTTTTGTCATACTGTCGAATACAAGTGCATTGATATACGAAACTTCATCATCCAGAAAATTGATAAAGCTGTCATATAAGCCGTCAGTTACGGTCTGTTCGGACGCAAGTTCTTTAAGTTTTTCAAACTTCTTGTTGCCCGGATAATAAGCATCAAAGTTTTCAATTGATTCTTTTGCTGTAAAGTCTGATATATAGAGAGAAATATACGGAATCATAGAAAGCGGGTAGTATTCAGAAATAAATATTTCTGTGCATATGGGAATGCGTATAAAACGTGAAAGAATTTCTGCTCTTCTTCGTGCTTCAGAAAAATCAAAAGAAAAAGAAGTTTCCTTATTAAGAATTTTATACGAATAGTCTTTTGCTGTAGAGAATGCAGAATTATGAATAAAAACGAAATTGGAAAGATTAACAATTGAGCCTGCTCTAAAGCTGGTACTATCCAGTACTTTCTCTGATAAATCTTGAACCGAGGAAAAAGAGTGTTCTACATGGCCGTATTTTTTCCACTGTACATAATCTGACATAATAGAATAATAATCTGCTGCGAAGAGGAAAAAAAAGAGAGGAAGAAAGAGGGCAAGAAACGGGAGTATAAAACGGATGAAGTTATTACGCGATTTTTCATGTTCAATTGAGCGTGCATTATTGTCGTATATATCTGATATGGAGGTACAGTAAAAGAGGGAATTGCTTTTTGAATTGATCCAGCCTTCAACTTTCATTACTTCTCCTTCATGTATGTGGTCATGCCAATGTGCGGGTAGAACAATCTGAAAGCGGTCAATAAAGAAAAAATTGTCTTTTTTGCAAAGTGTTCCTGTGAGCACAAAAGCGGGATGTTTTTTTGAAGGATTTAAAAAATCTGGAAGGAAAAGAGTTATAAAAGCTGCCGCAGTACAAAAGAGCGCACCATATAAAAAACGTATGGAAAATTCGCTCACCCATAAAACAGAGGCAAGGGTGCCAAGGAAAAGAATTATTGAGGAAGGAATACGCAATAAAGGAAATTTGTGACGGAATTCTTTTTGTGAAAGAGGTGCCGCTCTTGGGGTAAGACTTCTTCCGTTAACATGGTCTTTAACTGCTGATCCGTTCTGTACAGCTTTTTGTATTGCTATTTCCTTTTCGACTGACCATGCGTTATTTAATGAAAGTATAAGCGCGGTACCGTTTGGAAGAATAATAATTTCTGCAGTATTTTCCTCATCAATCAGTATGGAATTTTGCATTGAGGGCAGCCACTTAATCGGTAATGCGGCAAGACTATGATTTGTAAAGCTTTCATTCCCGTATTTGCCGCGTATAACTGTGCGACCGTAATATCCTGCTACCTTCAATACACCCGGTCTATTTTTTAAGTAACGGCTGCAAAACGGATAGAGTAACTGGCATTGTTCTGCTTCAGATTCAGTAAGCTGTCTTTCTTCAAGGGACAGGGTACGTATTTTTTTTCCGATACGCCTCATTTTAATTTGAGTTATAATGATTAATCCTGTATAGTAAAGGAGTAATAAAAAAGTTGCGGCTATAAAAAGAACCTGGATGAGGAAAAAAAAGTTATGCATGTTTTCCAGTATGACTAAATAAAAAACATTTTGCAAGCATGAGCATCTTTACACTCTACGGTTCGGTATAAAAAGCATTAACAGAATGTGTATATATCATATCTTCGATAGGCCATTCCTTTTGGAACACAACAGGGTTTTTTTCTCCAACCGGTACAAGCATGAGCGACATGGGAGACGTTCGGTTAACAACACGGTTATCCACAAGAACGTCAAAATAAAATAAGTATTCTCCTATCCAGTTGAAGTAATACGTTTTGCTGAGGTCTGCAGCTGATAATATATCAACATCGAACCGGTTATTTACAAGAGCGTTCTGGAATTCCACCGCATTCAGCGGAATTCCGTTTAAAACGGGAATTACATCCCACTGACTGTCAACCATAATCCACTTATCCATATCCTTACTATATGCTTCCAGAACTACGTGTCCGGCTCCTGATTCTCTAGTCTCCACATCTTTGGTTTTTAAAGCCAGTGTTCTAGAAGTAATACCGACTGCATTTAAGCAGCCGTTTAATACGATTGCATATTCAACACATCTGAACCTGCTGCCGTTTTGTACTTCGTGTAAAATTGATATTGGATCTGATTTTTCCGGTGTATTGGATCCGTCATGTTCCCAAAGATTTTGTACCCATGCAGATAGAGCTCGTATTTTTTCAAGGTCGCTTGTACATCCGCTAATAATCGTATCAAGTTCAAATTCTGTCCGTAATTTTACAAGATAAGGGTCATCAATAGTGTCGTAAATGAAATCATAGTTCTCATCTGAATTTGTATCGAATTTCAATGAGGTAATACTTGCACAGCCTGTTAATACAACAAGACTTATAAGAAGTGCAGGCAGCAGTTTTTTAAGCATTTCGTACTCCAAACATAATAAAATAGTATATGAGTATAACATATTAGGTTTCAAAATTTGTTTCTATTAGGTTACATGAAGTTTAAAAAAATAATATAGGACGAACGTTCGTTCTATTAAAAACAGTTGAAAACGCTGAAATACTTAGATTAACAATAAGAAATTACTGTAATACAGCTATAATATATCGTATAACGATATATTATACTTGACAAAGAACAAATGTAATGTATATTATTGAACTATGAGGGTGTTAAACCCTAGGAGGATCGAGTGAAAAATACAAAAAAATTTGCGTCTTTGGCAGGTAAGTTAAATATCGGTGTAATTGTGTTTATGGTTGTAACGGGAATATCAATTCTTGCGTGTATAATTCTCCCGCTTTTGTCAGTAGTAAATCCTGCATTTTTTATGGACGACAAGGGTATGGTTTCCGGGACTTTTGAAATTAGTGAATTAAAAATAAAGCTCTCAAATGCCCCGATTTCATTTACGAGTATTCAGAATTTTCTTTTTTTGATGGGCTTGTTCGGGGGTCTCAGCATGGCGCTTGTTCTCTACATGGAAAAACAGATATACAACGTGCTTTCCTGTGTAAAAAAAGAAAAGCCCTTCGATGTGCTGTGTATTAGGTCTGTTAAGGTTCTCGCATTCTGTATTCTGGCCTGCAGTTTTTTATGGGATTTTACCAAGAATTTATCAGTCTACCTTATGTATTCCATGTTTGAACTCGATACAGTTATTATTACCTCCCCTTTGTTCAAAGGAAGTTTTGAAGGATACTCTCTCTCTTTCCCTCTTAATTTTAGTCTTCTCGGGGTTGGACTAATTGTGCTTCTTCTTTCATACGTATTCGAATACGGTGCGTATCTTCAAAGCGAATACGACGCAACTTTGTAGAATAGCAGTTATGCAAAAGAGCGTCTTACATAGCGCCGTTCTTTTGCATTAAAAGTGTACTTTCTTTAGGAGATATATATGGCAATAATTTTACGGCTCGACAGAGTCCTGGCAGATAGAAAAATGCAGGTGAGCGAGATTGCAGACAAGGTGGGAATAAGCCTTGCAAATATGTCCAATTTAAAAACAGGCAAGGTTAAGGCAATACGGTTTTCGACACTGAACGAAATTTGCAAATACTTAAAATGCCAGCCGGGGGATATCTTAGAATATTCTCCGGATCCTGCCGGGTTACCTCCAGACAATTCTGAAGAAGAGTCTGTGTGATTCAGCTTTTGAATCAGCATATTATCAGGCATGATAGTATCAAATGATACTATCCGTTTTTCGAAAGTAAAGGTTTCATAGAAATTTTTGAAGTGCGGGGAATCGTGAAGGTGAATCTCATTCAGCTTTTCCCACAGCGGTTTTAAGAGGGAGAGGCCCTCTTTGGAAAGGGTTCGGATGGAATAGCTCATAAGCAGAGTTCCCCTTGCGCGGTTTTTATGACTGAGCCTCCAACTTCTATATTGTATAAGCCGTTTTCAAGATTTGCTTTTAGGTGAAGAATTGATTTACGGTCAATCTCGTAGCCCTGTTCAACAGTAATATCAGTCTTATGTGAACCGAAATATTTGTGTTTTACGATGTAGGCAGCAAGGCATCCGTTTGCGCTTCCTGTTGCGGGATCTTCGGGGATGTCAAAAAATTCTGCGAACATTCTGCAGTTGATGCTGTTTGCTTTTTCATATGTTTCCGGACAGAAAAGAAAAACAGGCAGGGGTTCTGATCCTGCAAAATAGTTGAGGTAATGCTGAAAATTGAGCGAGGCTTTTTGTACGGCTGCAAGATTTTTTAGCGGTACTAAAAGGAAATTTATGCCGGTACTTACTTCCTGAACCGGGAAGCGGCTGTCAATGTCATCTGTATTGATACTTAAAAAATCTGCGATGGGTACACCTTCATGAACAGTACTAAAAACGGGCTCCAGCTGTTTCATCCATAGTGCAGAAGATTCATCGTCAAATGCGACAGGAATTAAGCCTGCTTTTACACAAAGTGTAAGATCTTTACGGGGCGATTTATCAATTTCGTTCCGTATAACCCATGAGGTTCCAAGGGTAGGGTGGCCTGCAAAGGGAACTTCGTTTTTCGGCGTAAAAATACGAACATTCCATGACCCGTCTTTATTTTTTTCAGGGTTTACAAAGGCGGTTTCTGAAAAATGAAACTCAGAAGCAATGTTCTGCATGAGTGTGTCAGTTAGGGGTTTGTCCTGAATGACAACGGCAAGCTGATTTCCTGCGTATTTTTCGCGGCAGAAAACATCGACAATAAAATATTTCATAGCGGCACTCCCGGGCTTAATAGTGGTATCGTAATTGAGCTATAAGAATTGAATCATCTGTTACTTTATAGACGAATCTATGTTCATCGGTTATCCGGCGGGACCAGTACCCTTTAAAGCTGTGTTTTAAAGCTTCAGGTTTCCCTATGCCGGAAAAAGGATTTCGTTTTGTCTCCGTTAGTAAACAATTAATTCTCTTTACCATGTTTTGATCGTTCTGCTGCCAGTATAAGTAATCTTCCCATGCATGATCGGAAAATACTAATTTCATACCTCAATATCCCTAACAGTGCCGTTTCCTGATTCAAGCTGCTCGATTGATTCACAAAGCCGTCTTGCATTTTCGGGACTTCTTAACAGATACGATGTTTCTTCAAGAGCGTTGTAATCTTCCAACGACATAAGAACTACCGACTGCTCTTTATTCCTTGTAATTAATACAGTGTCGCGGTTATTACATACCTTGTTCATTGTTTCGGCGAGATTATTTCTTGCCGAAGTGTAAGTCATTACTTCCATACTGTACTCCTGTACATAATATGGTACATGTACAGAAAATTGTCAAGGATTTTTCTGTTTGTATTCCAAAAAAAAAGCCCGTGAACCTTGGTGTAGTAACAGGTTTACGGGCCTTATCAGTAAAAGTTTATATAAATAAGGACATATCCGACTCTTCGGCATTTGCAAGCATTGCCGCCGCTCCTGCCATTTTAACGCCGGATAGTAATTCCTCTTCTTTTATGCCCATAACGTCCATACTCATTGAACAGGCAAGAAGTTCTACTCCGCTTTGCTGAGCCTGACTCATGAGTTCTTCAAGGCTTGCAATTTTCTTTTTTTTCATGACCATGCGGATCATCTTTGGTCCCATTCCGGCCATGTTCATTTTTGAAAGACCGAGCTTCTTGGAGCCGCGGGGCATCATTGCTGCAAACATCTTGGACATAAAGTCTTTTTTTACGCGCTGCTTTTGCGCCTTGCGTAAAATGTTCAATCCCCAGAAAGTAAAAAACATACTTACCTTTCTGCCCATTGCTGCAGCTGCAGTTGCAATGATAAACGATGCAATTGCTTTATCGAGGTCGCCTGAAAATACAATGATGTTTTTATTGTCGTTAGTGTTCTGAGCTGCGGTATTTTTCGGCTGCGGTTTTCCCTTTTGTATACGCGCCTTGCTCACGCCTTTTTCGCTTGACATGCCCAAAAAGACGTTTCCTGTTCTGCGGCAGAAGCCCTCTACATCTCCTGCAAATGCAGGGTCTGTTGTAGAGATTTCTATGACATCGCCGTCAGCTGCTTCTTTTACTGCCTGGGACAGTTTTACGATGGGACCCGGACACTGTAAGCCGCACGCATCAAGACTGATAGTCTTAGCGTTTTGATACACTGGAAAGGCTTCGTCTCTTTTTTCCGCCATCTGTGTTTCTGTATTAAAGTTGACAGGGGCGGAAGGTGCGTACTTGCCGTAGACCATATTGTACTGGCGGTAGCCTCCGCTTAAGTTGTACACGTCAAAGCCGTTCTGACTTAAAATCCTTGACCCTACATAGCCGCGAAGCCCAATCTGGCAGGTAACATACACGGGTTTTGATTTATCCAGTTCATGCAGCCGTGAGCGCAGGTCATCGAGAGGAATATTTTTAAAGCCCGGTATTGTTCCGCTTTCATATTCAAGGTCTGTACGTAAATCAATGAGCTGTACAGAACCGTCTTTTTTAAGTGATTCAATGTCGCTGTAATGGAACTGTTTAACCTTGCCGGTGAGAATGTTGTCGATTGCAAAACCGATCATGTTTACAGGATCTTTTGCCGAGCCGTAGGGCGGTGCGTATGATAATTCCAGCTCTTTGAGTTCGCTGGCTTTCATGCCTGCCCGTATAGCGACTGCAAGTACATCGTTGCGTTTATCGGTACCTTCGTAGCCGACAAGCTGTGCACCAAGAATTTTTCCGTCTTTGGGGTCATAAATAGTTTTGATTGACATGTTTACAGCGCCGGGGTAGTAGCCTGCGTGGTTGCCCGAGTAGGTAAAAATTTTATCGTAGCTTACACCCAGTCTTTGTGCTGTCTTTTCGTTCATGCCGGTAGATGCAACGGTGAGGTCAAAGATTTTCAAAATCGATGAGCCTTGAGTCCCCTTGTAGGTGCTCGTAATTCCGCAGATGTTGTCTGCTGCAATGCGTCCCTGTTTGTTGGCAGGTCCCGCAAGGGGTACGTATGTTTTGTTTCCGCTTACGAAGTCGGTAACTTCTATTGCGTCTCCTACTGCGTAAATATCGGCAATGGAGGTCTTCATGTGATCATCGGTGATGATCGAACCCTTGGGATTAAGCGCGATGCCCGCATCCTTTGCCAGTTTACTTTCGGGGCGCACGCCGATTGCCATTACTAAAAAGTCAGCTGTGTGCTCTTCGGTGGTGCCGTTTTTCTGAAGTGTTAAGGAAAGTCCTGCATCAGTTTCGTGAATTGATTTGAGCATTGCTCCGAGTTCCAGGTTAACTCCCTTGCTTTGAATGTGTTTGTGAACTTCGACAGCCATATCGTAATCGATCGGTGCAATAACCTGATCTGCCATTTCTACCAGAGTCACGTCAAGCCCTGCAAATTTAAGGTTTTCTGCAAGTTCTACTCCAATGAAGCCGCCTCCTGCAATGACAGCTTTTTTAGCGCCGTTTTTTTCTATAAAGTCTTTAATTGCAAAGGTGTCCGGAATATTGCGGAGTGTAAAAACCTTTTTTGAGTCTATTCCGGGAATGGGAGGACGGACAGGTTCTGCACCCGGTGAGAGAATGAGCGAGTCATAGCTTTCTTCATATGTAGTCTTTGTCTGGAGGTTTTGAATGGTAACAGTTTTTTTATCGGGATGTATTGCGGTGACTTCCTGAAGCACACGCACATCGACATTAAAACGGGCGTTAAAGCTTTCCGGAGTCTGAAGCGTTAAAGATGCCTTATCTTTAATCTCTCCCCCTATATAGTACGGCAGTCCGCAGTTTGCAAAAGAAATGTACTGACCGCGCTCAAACATAATAATCTGGGCTTTTTCATCAAGCCTTCTGAGTCTTGCGGCAGCGCTCGCGCCTCCTGCAACTCCGCCTACTATAAGAATTTTACGTGATTTATCCATAATATGACCTCCGTCTCAAATTAAATTTATCACGAAGTGGATGGGGAGACAGTAACTAAATCACAGTTACAATACATCAGAAATTTAGTTCAATGGGTGTTGATAATGTACATTCTGCTGTGCAATTAGTGTAATTAAAATATATAGCACGATAATCTCTTTAACAAGAAGAAAAGCCGATTGGTTGTTTATTATATTGCCGGTGAGATGCCTCTGCTATAAGGGCTTTTACAATGCAGTCCTCCTTACTTTCATTTTCTGAGCATAAATAATCCGAAGCTCTTGAAACTGCAGAAAAATCGCCTGGAACATACGGTCCCCCTTCCAAAAGTTTTCTCTTATTATCATCAGTTACACTGATACCCGGGAAAAAAGCAGTAAATAATTTCTCTGTTTGGTCCTGTCTCATTGCCTTGAATTCTGCTTTTACCTGAAATCTGCGGATTACAGCAGTATCAAGATTCGGCATTGAGTTTGTTGTGCAGATTAGAATACCTTTAAACTCCTCCATACAGGTCAAAAATTCATTAACCTGGGTTATTTCCCATGAACGCACAGCCTTCCCCCGGTTGTAAAGAAAAGAGTCAGCTTCATCAATTAGCAGGATGTCGCCGGATTTTTCTGCTTCGTGAAACATTCGTGCAATATTTTTTTCTGCCTCGCCTACATAAGCTGACAAAATATCAGAAGCTCTGCGGATATCAAGATCCTTTCCGCATTCTTTAGCTATAAACCGGGCAAGCTCAGTTTTTCCGCTTCCTGGAATTCCGTGAAAAAGAATTCGTAATCCTTGTTTATTTTCTCTGTTTTCCTCATTGCCGTTACTAATAAGATTTACTGTGCTTACAATTTTTGAAGCAGGTATACTTACGTTAAGAACGTCTATAGAAAAGCAGCTCTCTGTAATATTTTTTTTCCTTTTTTTCCCGCTTACAAGTTTCCCGTTTGCCTCGAACAGTGTTTCTATGAACGGGATTAAATCTTTTTCTTCTTTATAGGTTTTTGATAATTCTTCAAGAGTGGTTTTCATATTGGAAATTGCAGCTCCCGTAAGGTTCCAGTTTCCTGCAAGCTGAACAGCTTTCTTTTTTGCCTCTGTGCTTATGCGCAATGCTGCTACTGCCTTTTCTGCCATCTCCTGCAGTTTGTCTTTCTTTAAAGGCGTAAATTCAACCGAAAAAGTAAAGCGCCTTCTCGTTGAAGGAATAATTCCCTCAGTGTTATTAACAATCCAAATAATGGGAGTATGTACCTGATCCAAAAAGGTATTTATGCGTGCTTTATCGTCTTTGCTTCCGGACATCATATTCGTAAGCCATTTTCCTCCTGCATCAAGCATATCTTCTGCTTCATCAATTATGAGAACTGCCGGGGATGAAGCAATCGAAGAATCGAGAAGTGTTAGTGTTGTAAATACATCTTCATCATCCTTCTTATCTCTCTCATAAAAATACGCCTTTTTTTTTGCCTGATCTGCAAGGGCCTTTGCAAATTCAGTTTTTCCGCTTCCTTCGCTGCCGTGTAAAAGTATTTGTACGGGCATGCTGCTTTTTAAAAGAGACAGGCATAATTCCCTTTCTTTTTCATGAACAGGGAAAGACTCGAGAGGAAACGAAATTCCTTTTTTTGTTTTAACCAGGGTATCGAAAATGTCCCCGTCTTTGTTCATTAGAAAAAAATCGCTTACAGAAGGTGCAATCTCAAGATCTGCAGAAAAGCGTTTGTTAACAGCTATAAGTCCGAATTTTTTAAGATTTCCGGAGGGAGAAAGGCATTTATTAACCGTATTTACTGTACTTGCTATACATAAAGAAATACCTTTTATAATGTCCCGTTTTGACCAGGAATTATATAGAGAGCTCAAAAGGTCATTTGTATCTATAATGAAAAAAAACAAGAGAATTGCTGTATCAGTCTTTGTGAGGTGGAAAGTTGATGAAATTCTTGCAAGTCTCTCAGAAAAACTTTTAGATTCAGATGGTTTAGAGCAAAATTGAAAATGCTTTAGGAGCAGGGGGAGGAGTTTTTCCCGTCCTAAGAGCGCGTCGCTTACTTGAAGAATTGGACAGATAAAGGTGTTAAAGTCGGATGATTGCTCCCTTCCTTCAAGAAAATCTTTTGCATTTTCTTTTTCGTATTCTGTAATATTTTGATTATGAATTACATAGGGGAGCAATTCATTAAGAAGTTGTTTTCGTTTTTCTAAACTTAAGTATTGAGTTACTATTGGAATAAACTCATCCGAGAAACGGTGCTTTTCCAGCAAGCGCCTTGTATATAACTGTTCATAGGATTCTAAAAATGCATCATTACGGGAGTTAGATGCAAATTTGCGGCTATTATCAGTATATTGGAAAAACTCTTTATTTCTTCTTCTTCTCATACCGTTCTCCTTATAGCAATACTATAAGCGCTAAGTCTGTCAGAAAACGGCAGAGTTACAAATTATTGGTAATTTTTTTTCATATTTTCTATATCGTGTTTGATTTCTTCTTTAAGGTCTTCCGGTTCAAGGACTGTTACTTCAGAACCGAACCCTAAAATCCAGCTCTTAATTTCCGGTTTTCCACAGGCATGAAATTTTAGTATAATAGAGCCGTCATCCAGTTCTTCAATTATCTGATTATCAGCAATTATTCTTTCCCGTATATATATGGCTGTTTTATGTGAAAAATGCAGAACAATATTCATAGGTGTATCTTTAATAATACCGAACGTACCGCTAAAAAGATCAGCAGGATTATAAGTCTCCGGGATGATGAAAACAGATTGTAAAATTTCCAGTTTCTGAATACGGTCTACCGCAAGAAGTCTTGTTGTTTCATATTTTGGAATTAAGCATATAATATACAAACCGTTGTTGTATTCCATGAGGGTGTAGGGCTCAATAGTATATGTTTTTGTTTCTCCTGAACATGCGGCGCTGTAGGTGACAGAGCATTGAGTTTTTTTATCTACAGCAGTAAGAATAGTTTGAATTATATCCTCTTTACCGGTGTAGTCTTTTTTACCTTTCATAGAAACAAGAAAATCTGTGCTGTTTTTAACTGTTGTAATACGTTTTTGAACAAGTTTTTCCTTTATTGAATTTATTCTGTCTGATAAAGCTTCAGTTTCAAAAAGTTTCATGTTATCAAGTGCAAGAGAAATAATGAGCCTTTCTTTATTATCCAATGCAATGAGTTTTTGAATTTCCGGAGCATGAGACTGTCTGGCAATGCTTTTCCAGCGTTTTTGATTTGTAGAACCATAGGGATTCTGTTCATTAATTAATGGAATTCCCATTTCTTCCATTGCTTCAAGCAGTCGGTATGCACTTCTTTCACTAATTTCACATTTTTGAGCTATTTCTTTAATTCCCGCACCTTGGGGCCGTTCAATTACTTCAAGCGCCTTTAACATTTTAATTGAAAAATCTTTTCTCATAATAACCTCTCACAATAAGTATACCATATGAAATATGACAGAATGTGTCAAAACCTAAAAAATATTTATTATCTCAAGTAGTAGTTTCATAAAATGGTTTATCAGCTATATTCCCGGAAAGTTGAAGAATCTAACGGGAAGCTTTGTGCATTTGAGTTCAAGTATTCTGTTCAGAAAAAGGTAAAACCGCCGGCCTCATTTTTGCATGCATACCCTGACGCAGAATTTAAAGTAATAACGCCGTCCAATGTAGAAGAATTTCTGCTTGTCTAAAACCGCATTTCTTATACACGTCAGTACAATAATTCTTCGAGTTTTTGTATATTCAAGAGCTCAATTTCTCTATTTTTCTTTCTGTGTATTATGCCTGTTTCTTCCAGTTTTTTAAAAACAGCAGAGAGAGAGGGTCTTTCAACGGCGAAGCGGTCTGCCAGCTCTGTATACTGCATTGGAATAGTAACGGAATTATGAAGACGGGGCAGTTCGAGAAGATACAGGGCAGTTTTTCGTTTTATTTCTCCCATTGCCTGACATTGAACTTTTTTTGACAACAGGGAAAACCTCTGCGCGTTTAATGCAAGAAAACCGTCCAAAAGGGAAGGAAAGGCAAACAGTGCTTTTCGAAAGTCTGCTTTCTCTATTGTAATTATTACTGAATCACTTTTAGCCCGAATTACCATGGCGGCTTCATACGATGCTGTTTGCTTTTGAGGCGGTAAAAAAAGCAGCGGCGCTGCAATAACACTGGGTGCTTCAACGTGATTAACAGAGAGTGTTCTTCCGGAAGGTGCGAGAATTTCGCTTGCAAAATTTCCTTTATAAAGAATGGTTAATGCACTTTGGTATTCTGTTTTTGTAAAGGTAAATTCTCCGGATGAGATTGAACTTATTTTTGGTTCTGTTGTCTGCACAAATGCAGAGAGTTCTTCTTTAGTCATATAATGAAAGGGCGGGAGATTAAAAAAAATGTCTACAAAATCGGTACTCATGTAAGATATCTTACATTCATTTATTTTAAAATACAATATGTTAGCTATAGTTTATTTGGAGGGCAATATGTCTACAATAATATTGGCTGGAGTTACTCTTATTTTCATTATTGTTTCGCTTGTAAAATCTCCTGCAAGGACTAAAAGCAGTATGAAAAATGCGGTAAAAACTGCTAAAGGGATGGTTCCCGAAGTAGGGGGAATTCTTCTTGTTGTTTCTGTTCTGCTTGCAGTGATTAATAAGGATCTTATAGCAGCTACACTTGGAAATGATAACGTTCTTATTAGTACCGGTATTGGAGCACTTATTGGCTCAATAACAATAATTCCCGGTGTTATGGCGTTTCCTTTGAGTAAGGAACTGCTTGCAGCCGGTGCAAGTTCTGTTGCGCTTGCCTCTTTTATAACAACTCTTACTATGGTCGGCCTTGCTACAAGTCCTATAGAAAAAAAATTCTTCGGATTAAAGTTTACGGTTCTGCGGAATGTATTTTCGTTTCTGTTCGCAATAATCATTGCTCTTATTATGGGAGTATTTATATGAAAAAAATAATTGATGCACTGTTGAAAAGAAAACTTTTAGTATTTGGAATTCTGCTGTATGTTGTCCTGTTTTTTATTGACAGAACCCTGTTTTTTATATCGCTTGAATACTTGAAAAAATTTGTCATAGAAATGGTTCAGATTCTGCCATTGGTATTTATTTTGTCGGCACTTATTACAGAATGGGTTCCATCTTCTCTTATACAGAAACATCTTGGTAAAAATTCCGGGGCGCTTGGAATGCTTCTTTCTCTTTTGCTCGGCAGTGTTTCTGCAGGCCCTATTTATGCCGCCTTCCCTATGACTCATTCTCTATATAAAAAAGGCGCGTCTGTGCGGAATCTTGTTGTTCTATTAAGCTCTTGGGCAACTGTTAAAATACCCATGCTTTTTGTTGAATCATCCTTCCTGGGGTTCAACTTTATGATATTGCGGTATGTACTTACAATCCCTGCAATCCTTCTTCTGGCAGTAATAATTGGCCGGTGGAAGGGGCTTTCTTTACCCGATCAAATTGAGGCGCCTGTTCCCATGAAGATGAACTCTTTGAAACTGGACCATTACATTAAGCTTCTCCCGGGGCGCAACTGTGGTGCCTGCGGTTTTGAAAGCTGTATAGCTTTAGCCCGGTCAGTAAGCGGGGAAAAAGAACTTCGCAAAAAATGTGTATTTTTGTAATTATGCTATACAAATAAATAGTACTTGTGGTACTATTTCTGCATGGCTGTTAATTGGAATCCGTGGCACGGCTGCACAAAACTAAGCTCCGGCTGTAAACACTGCTACGTCTACCGCTCGGATGCACGGCACGGGCGCGATGCCTCAGTGTGTGTTAAGACAAATGATTTTTATGTTCCTGTTAAAAAGAAAAAAGACGGCTCGTTTAAGGCCGCGTCCGGAGAACTTGTGTGGACCTGTTTTACCTCCGATTTTTTACTGGATAAAGCCGACCCGTGGAGGGAAGAATGCTGGGACATGATACGACAGCGGCGCGACTTATTTTTCATGTTCATAACAAAACGCATCGACCGCTTTGAGCAGTGTAAGCCCTCCGATTGGGGAAGCGGCTGGGACAATGTGGAAATCTGCTGTACGGTGGAAAATCAAGACAGGGCCGACTACCGGCTTCCCATTTACCTCAACGCTCCCATAAAATATAAGACGATTGTCTGCGAGCCCCTTTTAGAAAAAATAGATGTATCAAAGTATTTGATTCCGGGAAACATAGCACAGCTTGTAACAGGCGGCGAGTCCGGTTTGGAGGCGAGGGAATGCGATTACGACTGGATACTTTCGCTGCGCGACCAGTGCGGGGAGGCAGGCATAAACTTTACATTCCGGCAGACGGGATCCCACTTTAGAAAAGACGGAATATTGTACAACATTCCAAGAAGGCTCCATCATGTTCAGGCACGAAAGGCGGGTTTGGGGCTGTCTTTTACGCAGGCTGCCGGTCTTGCATATTG
>JAKJFV010000001.1:2261-9450 GCA_022704725.1 Spirochaetota bacterium | reverse complement strand
AAGCTTTGCACCTGTAGAGGAATCTTGCTAACTCAAATTAATTCTGTCATACTAATGCAATGCATGTAGTAATAATTCAGCCTCCCCTTGTTCAGCTCAATTCACCGTATCCGTCTGGAGCATATCTTGCTTCTTTTTTTCGAACTTTTTCGAAACTCCCGGAAGGAAGCAGCATTGAATCGGTTGTATGGAAAGATTTTTCTATAGAACTTTTTCACCGCATCTTTTCTCCGGAAGGCCTGGAACTTATTTTTTCTTCCAGCGAACAAAGGGCTTTGTCGCTTGCTCAACAAGCCGATATTGACGGGGATGAAGAAACTGCTTTTAATCTATACCGCTATATTTCCTCCTCTTCCGCATGGATTTCCTGGATAAACACAATAAAGTCTGTTCTCGGTTCCTCCTCCTTTTCTTCGCGCGAATTAGCTCACGAGTTAATGTTTTCCCCTTTTGCTCCCCGCGGAAAACGGATGGACGATTATCTTTCTGGATTGGAAGGGGAAGCCGGAGCCGACGATGCATTTTTTTTATGTTCTCTTGCCTTAGCAGACTTGGCAGACTACATCACAGCAGTGTTTGATCCCCATTTTTCTTTGGTGCGGTACGCCGAAAGTTTAGCTGCAAGTGAAAAAGACTTTTCAGTTCTCACCGAAAAATTAAACGGACCTGTGATGACTCAATTTTTTATGCCGCTGGTTAAAGACTTTTGCACAGAGCTCCGCACCCGCTTAAACAGCTCTTTCTTATCTGATACGGGCTCTCCGTCAATACTCTTTTGCATCTCTGTGCCCTTTGCCGGAACTTTTACAGGCGCTCTCTCCTGCGCAAAGGTTTTAAAAAAAGAATTCGGCTCCCGAGCGCTCATTGCCTTCGGCGGCGGCTATGTAAATACCGAACTTCGTGAGGTCACAGAACCTGCGCTTTTTACTTATTGCGATTTTCTAAGTTACGACCGCGGTTACGGCTCCTATTACGATTTTTTTAGTAAGGGCTGTGCGCTTGACGGTCAAAATTTGTATAAAATACGTTATTGTGTTAAGGGGAATACTGGCAAAACTATTACTATTGCGCAGGATGTTTTGGAACATGGAAAAATCATTTCTCAGGATGATATCGGCTGTGAAACATCTTCGGAGTATGCTGATATTCGCAACTTTGAAAATGAGATGACGCTCAACATCTTTCCCGACTATGAAGGCATCGACTTTTCCCGTTACCCGCGTCTGGCCGACGATAAAAATCCCATGCACCGCATCTGGTCCGACGGCAGCTGGCTCAAAGCGTACTTAGCACACGGCTGCTACTGGCACCGCTGTGCCTTTTGCGATGTAACGCTCGACTATGTAAAAGCATATAAAAAGATTTCTGCTTCAACTCTGCACAAACATCTTCTGTCACAGGCTCAGAAAACAGGCGTTTACGGCGTGCACTTTGTCGATGAAGCCTCCCCTCCTGTCTCATTGCAAGAATTTGCCCTCGAGAATCTCTCAGTTCCCTCAGGAAAACAACGTTTAAGTTTTTGGGGTAATATCCGTTTTGAAAAATCTTTTACACCGGATCTTGCTCTTCTTCTTGCCCGGGGAGGACTCACGGCTGTCTCAGGCGGTATAGAAATAGCTGCAGAAGACGGTCTCGATGCAGTAAATAAGGGAACCGATATTGCTTCTCTTGTTAAAGTTTGCGCTGCATTTAAAGAAGCGGGAATTCTTGTTCATGCCTATATGATTTATGGATTTTTCGGTGAAACACCTCAGATGCTTATAGATTCAATGGAAACTTTGCGTCAGATGTTCGCATCGGGGCTTTTAGATTCCGCCTTCTGGCATAAATTTGTACTCACAAAACATTCAAAGATTTTTTCTGAATGGAAGCAGGGAAGGCATTCTCTTTTAAAACCGATCGGCTGGGGAAAACCTGTGGAAAACTCCTGGTTTGCTCATAACGACATGCGTTTTGAGGGAGAAAGTAAGAGTGAAAAATACGGGCTTATTCTGGATGCAGCTTTGAATGCGTGGATGCACGGTGAAGCACTCGAGAAATCTGTTCAGTCGTGGTTCCCTTTTTCAATGCCTGCTCCGTCAGTAAGCAAGAAATTCATAGATAATCATCTAATTTCCTACGAAAATGAAAGGAATAAGGTCCGGGATGACTATAATACCTTTCTTAAACCAAATTCGCAGTATTTATGGATTGCAGGTAAGCCATGTATTTCTGAAAGGAAAGTTCACGGGGTAAAAAATATTTCCCTTCAATGGATTTTTCTAGGCGGGCTTATATCAGTTGATGTGGATATAACTGATAAAGATGAACGTGAGACACTTTCTGTCATTGTGGAAAACCTGTGGAAAATGCGTGCAGAAACGGCTGTCTTATCACCAAATACTGTGCAAAATCCTGATGAAAACCAGTGGAAAAAATCTTCTCTTATGCAAAAGCTGTACCCTGCATTCAGAACTTCCGGTATAATAAGGCTTTAGGTGTGCTAATAAATCTTATGTCCTAAAAGACGCCCTATAAGTTCAACTGCCATTGCGGCAGTCTGGTTGCGTACATCGAGTACGGGGTTTACCTCGACGAATTCTGCAGATTTGACCATCCTGAGTGACGACATTTCTTCCATTAAAAGCAAAGCCTCCCGGTAATTAAGACCGCCTGGAAGGGGTATGCCTACGCCTGGTGCAAACATGGGGTCAATGACATCCATATCAAAACTGATATGGACAACATCTACATGAGTTTTGAAAAAAACAAGAATTTTTTTCAAAATATTCGAAAAACCCTGCCTGTCTATGTCGCTCATGGTAAAGGCGGTAACTCCAGCTTCTTTCATAAGGAGTTTTTCACCTTCATCAATGTCGCGCAGTCCTATGTAGCAGACATTTTTAGGGTTTACCTTGCGGCCGTTGTCGTAAAGATTAACAAGTTCCGGAATCCCGAAACCGCAGGAAGCTCCCATGCACATTCCGTGTATATTTCCTGAGGGAGATGTTTCTGTTGTGTTAAAGTCGCCGTGAGCATCAACATAGAGCACTCCCAGTTCTTTTTCATCTTCTTTACATGCGCTTGAAATGCCGGCAAGGGTACCAAGCGATATTGAATGATCTCCTCCTAATACAAGTGGAAAAGCGTCTGTCTTATAGGCTGTCTCAACTTGAATAGCCAGCTGATTGCAGGCAAGCACAATTGGTTTTAAGTATTTTGCTTCAGGATCTCCCTGCTCTTCGTATTCCTGCGGATGAAGTTCGATCGGTGAAAAATGTTTTTTCGTTTCATGACCAAGAGCTGTAAGTTTGTCTTTAAGTCCTGCGAGGCGGATAGCAGAGGGTCCCATGTCCGAGCCGTGTCTGTTCCCTCCGAAATCGAGCGGCATTTCAAGTATGTGAATATTCATAGAACTCATAATACGACGATTTTTTATCCGCTGCAAGCGTAAACCCTATTTTCTACCTGTCAATCTCTCAAACTTTTAATGCTTGCTTGATATTCTCAGCTTTGTTTTGTATTGTATAAATTCTATGAATGCTGATACGGCATTAAATCACAAGGAGGAAAAAGTGAAAAAAGTTGTAACATTCGGAGAAATAATGCTCAGGTTGAAGTCTCCAGGGCATGAAAGGTTTTTTCAAAGTCCCGTTCTCGAAGCGACGTTCGGCGGAGGAGAAGCAAATGTTGCAGTTTCTCTTTCTCTATTCGGGGATAAAGGTGTCTTTGTTAGTTCTCTGCCGGATAATCCGGTTGGTGACGGAGCTGTTCAATCATTACGCAAGTACGGTGTTGACACTTCGCTTATTATACGCAGGAGCGGCCGGCTTGGAATATACTTTTTGGAAACAGGTTCAATGCAGCGTCCGTCAAATGTTGTGTACGATAGAGACGCAAGCTGTATTTCTATGGTAAAACCAGGAGATATTCAATGGGAGAAGATTTTCTCAGGAAAAACAGACGGTTCTAACGAAAAAGCTGACTGGTTTCATATAACTGGTATTACGCCTGCACTTTCTCAAAGCGCGGCCGACTCCGCACTTGAAGCGGTGAAAGAAGCAAAAAAGGCAGGAGTTACGGTATCTGTTGATTTAAATTACAGAAAAAAGCTTTGGCAGTACGGTAAAAAAGCTCCGGAAGTCATGAGGGAGCTTGCCAAATTTGCAGATGTCATTATTGCAAATGAAGAAGATATTCAAAAATGCCTTGGTATTGAAGCTCATGTTGATGTAACATCGGGAAAACTTGATACTGACGCCTACAAAAATCTTACTGCACAGGTAAAAAAGGAATTTCCCAATATTTCTGTCGTTGCTGTAACATTGCGTGAATCATTGTCCGCAGACAAAAACGGCTGGTCTGCAGCCTTATCCGGAAAATCCGGCTTTTACCTTTCAAAACACTATGACCTGGACGACATTGAAGACCGCGTCGGCGGCGGTGACTCTTTCAGTGCCGGATTAATTTACGGATTATTACATTATGCAGGCGATGAAGACTATGCAGTCAATTTTGCTGCAGCTGCTTCTGCCTTAAAGCATTCAATAAGCGGCGATTTTAACCTGACCGTGAAGAGCGAAGTTGAAGCTCTGTGTCAAGGCGACGGATCGGGGCGTGTTCAAAGATAAAAAAAGTGCTTGTTATTTTTTCATGTTAGCATATACTGTCAAATATATTAGGTATTGATTGGAGGTAGTATGAAAAAGTGTATGTTTGTACTATTAGTACTTACGGCTATGGTACTCTCAGGTTGTAAGACAACAAACCTTACAACAAACAAGGTGGGGTGGTCCGATTATACCACGGTAACAATTAAGGATTTTGATGTTGTTGGAGTAATTACTTTGGAATCCGAAGTAACTAAAACTGTAACGCCTTTCGGTTTTTCCTCAACACTTGAGGGGTCAGAAATTACCTATGCGATGCTTATGGAAAAAGCTGTTGAAAAAAAGGGCGACGACATCATGAATGTTAGAATTGACAAGCATGATAACTCAAAAACAACCTTATTTGACAGAATAATCGGATACACAAAAACAACAAAGTATATTGCAACAGCCCTTGTCATTCGTTATAAAGATGTAAAGGCAGAAGCCGCAAGTTCAGATTTTAAACATGAACTGAGTGATGCTTCAGAAAATACCTTTTCTATTCCTAAAGTCACAGACGTATTCAAATTTAAATTCAACTAGGTTTTAGTACATATTTTGTACACTAATATAAAAGGGACTGATAACATCATCAGCCCCTTTTATTTTACTTCTGCACTGCTTTCAGCAGCATATTTGGCGTATTCGATTTAAAAACTCATCAAAATCTTTAAAATTATTTCCTAAAAGCCCCTGTAATGACCGCAGCGGTGTATCGTTATACATATTTTCCACCATTTCTTTGGTAATTGCTTCCCGTGCGCTTTCGGATGTACCCTGCATTGCATTATATCTTTCGCGCACCGGTTCAAGAAGCTGAGGAATACCTTCGTAGCGGAGAATATCTGAAACATTGGTGTTTGGTGTAATCGTAATCGGAAGTTTTACACTTGTTTTAAAAGTTATTTCTTTACGCAGAAGAATGTCCTGTGATGATTTACCCACGAGAATTTCATATGTACCGCTTGCTGCATGCCAGTCTCCAAGAGCCTCGGAATAATAAGCAAAGGATCTTTTGTTCAGCGTCATTGTTACCGTTTTTTCTTCTCCGCTTTGCAGGTAGATTTTCTCAAAATTTTTCAATTCTTTTTCGGGGCGCTGTATTGTACCTGTTTTGTCGCGGACATAGACTTGAATTACTTCTTTTCCGTTCATAGTACCAGTATTCTTCACCTTTAATGAAATGGTTAATGTATCAGTATCTGTTAAAATGGTTTTATCCAGCTTTAAGTCAGAGTACGAAAATGTTGTGTAGCTTAGGCCGTGACCAAAGGGAAAAAGAACCGGTATTTTTCGTGCATCGTAATAACGGTAGCCGACAAAGATATCCTCGCTGTACACTGTTTTTTTACCGTCGCCAGGAAAGGAGAGATACGAAGGTGTATCTTCCAGTCTGAGCGGGAAGGTTTCTGCAAGTTTGCCGCTGGGATTAACCTTGCCGTAAAGAATACCGCACACAGCCTGACCAACGCCCTGTCCTCCCAGATATGCTTCAACAATGCCTTTGACATCATCAGCCCAGTCCATTTCTACCGGGGATCCATTATGAAGTACTACAACAATATTTTTATTCACCTTTGCCAGATCTTGTATCAGTGTATTTTGTGATTCAGGCAGTTTCAGATGATTCCTGTCGTATCCTTCACATTCATAGGTGTCGGGCAGACCTGCAAAGACAACGACAACATCAGATTTTTGTGCAAGGGCGAGAGCTTCCTGTGTCATTTCGGGGCTGCCCTCGCCGGTAACAGCATCAAAGCCCTTCGCATAACCGAAAACGACCGGTTTTCCCTTAATACTCTGCTCAAGGGCGAAATCGGCTGCAGCAGATAAAAAGCTTACTGTTTTAAATGCGTTTATATGCGAACTGCCGCCTCCCTGAAAACGGGGTTTTTCTGCAAATCCGCCAATAAAAGCAGCCTTTGCATGAGGCGAAAGGGGGAGAATACTCTCGTTTTTCAAAAGGACGATGGATTCTTCTTCGATTTTCACCGCAAGTTTATGATGGGCTTCTTTGTTGAACGAACCTTTTTGTCTTTTGTCGTGAAACTTAAAAATTATTCTTAAAAGACGTCCTACGGAAGTGTCGAGAATCTTTTCATCAAGTGTTCCCTCTTTTACTGCGTTTAAAATCTGTGCATCAGTTAGTCCTCCGCTCGACGGCATTTCCAGATCAAGGCCTGCTTCAAGCCCCTTAATTCTGTCATTTACTGCTCCCCAGTCAGACATTACAAAGCCCTTGAATCCCCATTCATTTCTTAAAATTTCAGTGAGGAGCCTTTTATTTTCAGATGAAAAAACACCGTTTATTTTGTTATAAGAGCACATAACGGTATCCGGCTGTGACTGTTTTACGGCAGTTTCAAAGGCGGGAAAATAAATTTCCCGCAAGGCTCTTACGCTTACTTCGGATGATACAGTGAGTCGTCTAAATTCCTGGTTGTTTGCCGCAAAATGTTTTATTGACGTTCCTATATTTTTAGACTGAACACCCTTAATAAAGGCTGAAGCAAGCTCCCCGGCTGTGTAAGGGTCTTCCGAAACATATTCAAAATTAC
>JAKJFV010000001.1:0-2251 GCA_022704725.1 Spirochaetota bacterium | reverse complement strand
GTTTAATATTTACAGCCGGTCCCAAAACAACAGCCACATCCTCAGCCTGACACTCGTCTCCTATTGTTTTTCCCATCTCTTCAAGCAAATCTCTGTCAAAAGAGCATGAATATGCACAGGCTGTTGGGAAACAGACAGCAGGAATACTGTCATTAGAACTATTTCCCGAATCATCCTGTTTCCGCAGTCCGTGAGGTCCGTCAGAAACCATGATAGACGGTATGTTAAGCCGTTCAACAGATTTTGTTCTCCAGGCATCAAGCCCTGAACAAAGTCCTGCTTTTTCTTCCAGTGTCATTTGTTTAATTAAGTCTTTAATATTCCGTTTCATCTGTGCCTCCATGCAGTGCATGCTTACAAGAATATACCACGGTACTTTTACAATATATATCAATATCTTGCAAAGGATAGCAAAATGTTGCATACTTTCTTTATGAAGCTGCGGCCGTCAACTCAAAGGGAACTGGAAGAAGTACCAGTACTAACCGAAGAAATACTAATTAAACGCAGGGAATCATTTGATTTTCACACCCCGTATGAGCACGAGATATATCTTCTTGATATTGTACGATCCGGCGATATTAAGCGTCTCGATGAAAGTTCCGCCCGACGTGCTTCGGGGTCTCCGGGGGTTCTTTCTAAAGATCCTCTTAGAAACAGAAAGAATCTGCTTATTGCAAGTGTGGCAACAGTTACCAGAGCTGCAATGGACGGGGGCGTTCCGGAAGAGGTGGCCTATGCTATGAGCGACAGCTTCATTAGAAAATCTGAAGATGCACTTGATGTTCAAACGGTCGACGCTCTCAATACAAGGGCTATCCGTGATTTTACGCTTGCTGTTGCATCTTATAAGAAGAAAAAAATTGCTTCCTCCCGGGCAAGGCAGTGTATTGATTACATACAAAAATATTTGTATCAAAACATTCAGCTGTCTCTTCTGGCAGAAGAGTTACATATCAGCTGCAGTACGGTTAGCCGTATTTTTTCTAATGAAATAGGAGTCCCGTTTGTGGAATATGTGCAGCGGGAAAGAATTGAGGCTGCAAAGAAAATGCTTAAATTTACATCGTTATCTATGCTGGAAATAAGCAGTATGCTGTGTTTTGCGACTCAGAGTTATTTTATTAAGATATTCAAAAAACACACCGCTCAGACTCCCGCACAATTTATACAGGGAAAAGACTAAATATCTATAAACCGTCTTAATTATCTGCCGATACTTACTGTATGAAACATTCAGAACGACCTGTTATTATTTCCGGCGCCGTATTACTTCTGGCAGCTGCGTTTTTTACTATATCTATTATGTCCCATTTTGTCCATTTTGGAACTGATAACGGAGGCATCTTCCTTTTATCAATAGGTTCAATCCTTTTTTCTGTATACGGATATTCCTGTTTTCTAGTACCTGTTTTTCTCTTTGTATCTGCCATGGTGCTTTTTATGCCTAATTGGGATTTAAAAAAAGCAGTTTTATTAGGAGTTTCAATCCTCCCGTTTTTCACCGTCGTTGTAATGGAACGTGTCTGCAGAATTTTACTTCCGGACTCAACCCTGCCGGTTTTTATGGTCAAGCTGATAGCAGTATTGTGTATTGGCATTATTCTCATTGTTATTGAGTATTTGTCGGCAAGTGTTATTTATGAATCGGTATGCGAGATGAAAACGGCACATAAAAAACAGCATAAATTGAAATCGGTTAAAGAAAAAGCATTAAAATCATCTAAAGATACGCTTTCTGTTCCGGTAAGACAACAAGCAGATGAAAATACCTTTGTCCATGCGGAAGACGGAGTTCTTCACGTTGAACAGGAGGACGAAAGCCTTGTAATTGCAGAAATCGAAGAAAAGGGAATAAGTCAGTATGCATCTCTAAATGCTGCTGCTCCCAAAAAAGAAAAAGAAATCTCAGATTTTATGTGCGATAATAATTATTTGGGCGATCTTGAAGAAGTAAGCGGACTAGACGAAGTAAGCGAACCAGAGGCCTTATCAATTGAAACCTGTTTATATCTAAACAAAGCAGCAGATGACAATATTGCAGTAGAACTCGAAGATCTTGAAGAGGTAACAATAGAAAGTTTTCAGGATAAGGCGGAAATACAAGAATCAATTCAGCGCGGAAAAATATATGAAGATAATAAAAACATCTTAGAATCTGAGTTATTCAGGGAGAATCCCCAATTCGGTGAACCGGAGCAGGGACCGTCTTATGAAGAAGTAAATAATGCATCGGCTCTAAGTGATCAAG
>JAKJFV010000019.1:280-12393 GCA_022704725.1 Spirochaetota bacterium | reverse complement strand
ATCTTTGTCGCCTGAGAAATAAATAATTGAACCTTTTGTGTATTGCATAGCCTTAGGCATTTTTTCTTTTTTCCTCACAACTTTCTAAAAACAGATTTTGCTGCTAGAAGTACTCTAAAATTATAACACAAAAACTGAAAATATGCTATTGTTTTTTTATGATAGATTTACACTCTCACTCAACCGCATCAGACGGATCGTTAAGTCCTTCGGAACTTGTATCGTATGCAGCATCAAAGGGTGTTACCGTACTGGCCTTGACTGATCACGATACACTTGATGGTCTTGCCGAATGCGGAACAGCCTGTAAAAATTCAGGAATTACCTTTGTTCCCGGTGTCGAACTTAATATCGATTGGCCGACAGGGGAATTCCACCTGTTGGGACTATCTCTTAAGGCTGTTTCTCCTTCTTTAACTGCGCTGCTAAAGGATCTGCAGGAAAGCAGGATCGAGCGCAACAGAAAAATTGTAGAAACAATGAATAACGACGGGATTCCTGTCAGTTTTGAAGCATTGTCTAAACATTATGACACAAAAAGTTTGGGACGACCGCATATTGCGGATTTTTTAGTGAAAAATAAAATTGTAAAAACGGCACAGCAGGCTTTTGACCGCTTTTTAGGGAAGGGGCGTCCCTATTATGTCGGGAGACAGGGCTTGGATCTTGATGAAGCCATAAGCGCCATAGTTGATAGCGGAGGTATTCCTGTGCTTGCTCATCCAATGTCGCTCTATGTTTCATGGGGAAAAATTGAACCTGTTCTAACAGATTTATTTGCACGGGGAATTAAAGGCCTTGAGGCCTGGCATCCCGGAGCCCGTGTCGCAGAATGCATGAGGCTGGAAGAAATGGGTAGAAAATTAGGTTTTTTTATAACGGCAGGAAGTGATTTTCACGGTGAACAAGTAAGAAAAGACAGAAAAATAGGCCATACTGCAGGCATGAAGAAGATAGATAACCGGTTTTGGACGGAGGAGCTGGAACCGGCAGTAAATGGAAAAAAAGGATAATGGTTTTTTTTAGGAAGTAAGCTTAACAGAAATAAATACAAAACTTAAAATGGGGTATTAGTGATTCGGGGAGTTTTATTTAATATGAAAAAAAAATGTATTTATTGTTCTCCTTTTCTTTGAAATAGTTTTTCATTTATTTACCCAAGAAGTTTAACCATCTGAAAAGATGGAAAAATACTGCAAGAAACCTATAAATTTCGTTTATAGTCTAAATATATGTTGTATTTTAAGAAAATTTGTTATATACTCCAAATATATGATAAGTTCAGATTATATTAACAGAGACTATTATGTATCTCTTTTAAGCAGTTTCCGGCAGACCGGTATGATTA
Source organism: Spirochaetota bacterium (assembly GCA_022704725.1). GTDB lineage: Bacteria > Spirochaetota > Spirochaetia > Treponematales > Treponemataceae > JAAZLA01. The sequence continues at coordinate 11,045 of JAKJFV010000019.1, read as the reverse complement.
AAATCATTACAGGGATCAGGCGCTGTGGAAAATCTACGCTATTAAATGAGCTGTTCTATGACTATCTTTTATCAGACGGAGTTAAGAAAGATACGATAATTAAGATACATCTGGAATCGCTCGCTCAGGAAGATTACACAAAGGATGTTTCTTCTTTATATAATTATATTAAGTCGCTCATTACGCAAGACTGTCTGTACTATATCTTTATAGATGAAGTCCAGGAATTGGCGGACTTCGAGAAACTTGTAAATGCGCTTAAAATAGATTTTAAAACTGATATTTACCTCACGGGTTCGAACTCCCGTCTTTTATCAAAAGAAATATCTACAAGATTGAGCGGGCGCTTTGTAGAAATTCCTCTATTCCCGTTTTCGTTTTTGGAGTTCTGTGATGCTGTGAATCTTATAAATCCGGCAAAACCTCAATCAGACGAAGAATTGTTTAATGAGTATCTTTTGCACGGCGGTTTCCCTTTTGCCGCTTTATGTCAAAATAACGATTTACTCGACATGCAGTTTGACGGCCTTTTTAGTTCGGTTATTGTTAAAGATATTGCCTCCCGTTATGAGATTCGGGATATGAATCTGCTTCGCAATATTGTGCTGGAAGTTTTTTCTTCAATCGGCAGTATTACGTCTCCAAATAAACTTGCCAATACCTTAATAAGCATGGGCTATAAGGTCACGTATGATACTGTTCGAAATTATCTTGAGTATTTGTGCGATGCCTTTATTTTGTATAAGGCCTCAAGGTACAATGTGAAAGGCAAAAAATATTTTGAAAATAAATTTAAATACTATGTTGTAGATACAGGACTGCGTAATTCTCTTCTCCATTACCGGCAAATCGAGCCGACCCATGCATTTGAAAATATAGTGTATTTTGAACTTTTGCGCCGGGGTTGGACTGTTGATATTGGTGAAATAGACGGATACGAAGTTGATTTTATGTGCCGGGGCACTAAGGGGCTCGTGTATGTGCAATCTGCATGGACCATTAGTGATGAAGAAAAAATGGCTCAGGAATGTAAATCGTTTAGTTTATTGCGGGACAACTACCCGAAAGTTATCATAACCCGCGATTCTGTCCCTTTTCATGACGCCGGGAACGGTATTCTAGTCCTTTCTGTGCTGGACTTTTTACGTGGTAAAAGCAGCATTTTTTAAACTGATATGACCGATTTTTACGAATACTTTGAAATAACGTTATTTCGTCTAATTAACTTGACGAAATAGCGTTAGTAAGTGCATAAACGCACGCGGAATTCTGTGTTTCCTAATTCCTCAGGATTTCTTCTACAGCATGTATTTCCTCTTTGCTTAACGGGGCATCCTGTACCGATAGGAGATTTTCCTTCATCTGTTCTGGAGAACTTGCTCCAAGCAGCACAGACGTATTTCGCTCATCGCGTAAAATCCACTTAATTGCCATGCGAGCGAGTGTTCTGCCGTTTGCAAGGGCCAGATCCTGTAAGGCTCTTAATTTTTTAAGAAGCTCTTCAGTTAAGTGTTCAGGTTTCAGAAATATTTTTTTGGAAGCGCGTGAACCTTCCGGAACATGTCCGTCCAGGTAGCGGTTTGTTAAAAGACCCTGCGCAAGAGGCGAAAAGCAGATGCATCCGACACCTGTCTCTCCTAATACTGATAAAAGACCGTCCTCTGTCCATCTGTTAAGCATAGAATAACTTGCCTGATGAATAAGACAGGGTGTACCGAGTTCTTTTAGAATTTTAACTGCCTGGGAAGTCTGTTCAGCAGAATAATTGGATATTCCTGCATAGAGCGCTTTGCCGCTTCTTACTATGTGATCAAGGGCTGCCATTGTTTCTTCCAGCGGGGTTGACGGATCCGGCCTATGATGATAAAAGATATCGACATAATCCAGTCCCATGCGCTTCAGGCTTTGATCACAGCTTGAAATAAGATATTTTCTGCTCCCCCAGTCGCCGTAAGGACCGTCCCACATTCCGTAACCGGCTTTCGACGAGATTATTAATTCATCACGGTAGTGTGAAAAATCCTTTTTTAGAATTCTTCCAAATGTTTCTTCTGCGCTTCCGGGAGGCGGTCCGTAGTTATTTGCAAGGTCAAAATGGGTGACTCCTGCGTCAAATGCTGTTCTCATTATTTGTCTGCAGTTATCTTCCTTATCGCCGGAACCGAAATTATGCCAGAACCCGAGCGATATTTCGCTCAGCAGTAATCCGCTTTTGCCGCATCTGCGGTACTTCATTTTTTCGTACCTGTCATCCTTTGCTGAATATACATTCATAAAATCTTCCTTGTGTAAGTAAATATTGTGAAATTGTACCATTATTTTATGATTCTGTGTTAAAAACCTCAGGGTTCTGTTCTATAACTAAGATAAAAGAGGTTTTTATGACTGTTGTTAGTTTTTCTCCTTTTGGTTTTGAAGGTTCCCTTGTGACTATAGAGGTAGATTTACGCAGGGGAATTCCTGCAATTGATCTTGTTGGTCTTGCCGACAATGCTGTTAAAGAAGCACGGGAAAGAATGAGGGCTGCAATCCGGAATTCGGGGTATGAGTTCCCCTTGGAACGTGTCCTTATCAGTTTGTCTCCTGCAGATGTAAAAAAAGAAGGCGCCGGCTTTGATTTAGCTATTGCGCTTGCTGTTCTTAGTGCTAAGAATTCTCAATCTTTATTGAGTCTTGATGCGTCCGTGAGGGTTCTTGTAATGGGCGAGCTCGAATTATCGGGCAGGGTTAGGGCTGTGAGAGGAATTCATGCCGCCGTTTCAACCGCTCTTGAACAGGGAATAGCGGTGTGTATTGTTCCAAAAGAAAATGAAGAGGAAGCTTCTTGCAGCGAATCTGTTAAAGTCATTGCTGTGGAAACTTTAAGCGAAGCCTTCACTATGTTTACGAATGTATCGGTAGATTCTTTATCAGCAGGGAGGAGTAAAAATTCAAATACAATAATTGAAGAGGAGGGGTGTATTTTCCCGCCTGTAAATGCCGGTGAGGATTTTGAAGAAATAAAAGGTCTTTCGTTTCTTGTACGGGGATTACAGATCGCAGCTGCAGGTGCTCATAATCTTATAGCTTACGGACCTCCCGGCTGCGGGAAAACGCTTGCGCTTCAAAAATTTCCATCTCTTCTGCCTCAGTTAACCACTGAAGAAGCACAGCCGGTAACCAGAATCTATAGTCTGGCAGGCTGCATGGCAAACGGCGAGCGGCTTATTCGAAGAGCCCCGTTTCGTATGCCTCATCAAAGCGCAAGTCTCGAGGGGCTCATCGGGGGCGGGCTTCATTGCAGGCCGGGAGAAGTTTCCCTTGCTCATCATGGTGTGCTTTTTCTCGATGAGGCAGCTGAATTCCGCAGTACTGTTTTGCAGTCTCTACGGGTGCCTCTTGAGGAAGGTTATGTAACTTTAAGCAGAGCCGGGCGCCATACTGTTTTCCCGGCCGAGTTCCAGCTTTTGCTTGCCTCGAATCCCTGTCCCTGCGGGAATTTTGGAGTAGAAGACAAAATCTGTGTATGTCCGCCCCGATCTGTTGAACTCTATTGGAAAAAGTTTTCATCGCCCTTACTTGACCGCATAGACATCCGCATTCCGGTCCTTCAAAGGGGTTCCAGTATTCTTTCTTCATCACAGACGCCTTGTTCCTCCTCTTTTCTTCGAACTGATATTGAGCGCGCCGTTAATATACAGAGACAAAGGCAGGGAAAAAGAAATTCACGCCTCCGATCAGAGGAAATATCAGGTTTTTGTCATCTAGATGCAGGTGTAAAAGAGTATCTTGTCTTAGAAAGTACCGAGCTTGGGTTTTCATCCCGTGCAGTACACAGCTGTATTAAGCTTTCCCGTACCATTGCAGATATGAGGGGCGGAGTAAATATCAGTGTAGAAGATATGAGGGAAGCAGTCTTGTACCGCAAGAATGAGGGAGGAGCGGGCCTGCTGTTTTAACTGTGCTGTTATTCTGTAAGCCTGTTTTTGCATGATGTGTTTTTAAACTGGGTGGGTGTTAATCCTGTCTCCCTTTTAAAAAGAGCGCTGAATGAGTTCGATGTCTGAAATCCTACATCATAGGCGATTTCTGTAACCGATTTTTCAGTTGTATGCAGTAGCGTTTTTGCCTGATTCATTCTTGCCGCTGTGAGGTATTTGACATTGTCTTTGCGGCCTTTATTTTATCCGGCGGCGGAATATGGACAAAGTTATCGGGTCAGGATGCCTTTGTGCTTGCTTTTTTTCGAGCCCTAATTCCGGTTCTCTTTTTGTCAATTTTAAATCGCATAAAAGCATCCGGGGAAAAATTTATTCATGCGCCAAACAGATGGTTAATTCTGGCATCCCTTCTAAATGCCGTGCGCAGTCTTCTTTTTTTTCAAGCCCTCATACTAACTGATATCAGCAAGGCTGTAGTTATGCTTTATTTGTGGCCGGTTTTTGTCATGGTTTTAAATATAGTGTTTAAAAAAGAGAAGGCTACAGTGGTGAAAGTTCTGTGTATTGTATTGGCCTTCGCCGGAATTGTGATTATTTACCTTGAGAATTTCTTAACAGATTCACTGGATGTACATGATGTATATGGTATGACAGTCATGATGGTAAGCTCCTTTATTTATTCTCTGACGATTATGATATTTAAGGATCAGGGGCAGGACCGCAACCATTTTGAAATTACGTTTTATCAGAACCTTGCGGCAGTCCCTCTTTTTTTTGCAGGTTCTTTAGTGCGGTTTATAGCTGTTCCCGAAGCTTTAGAAAAACTAAGTCTGCAAGGTGCAGGCTTTGCCAGCCTTAATGGTTTATTATCCGGTGTTTTCGGATTTCTTCTCTATTTTAGGGGCATGAGCCGCATGGAATCAAGTAAAGCAGGACAATTGGCAAATCTGGAAGTTGTATTTACAGTAATCGCAGGAATTATTTTGTTTAATGAAAAACCCGGAATTAGTTTTTTAATTGGGGCGTTTCTGATTGTCTGTGCTGCTGTAGGCAGAAGCATCAGCAGAAAATAAAAGAACCGGCAGAAAATATCCGCCGGTTCTTTCTCATCATGCCCTTAGGCAAAATGTTTACATGCCAAGAATTGCTCTGTTGAATGCATAGTCAATAGCTGCGTTGGCAACAGGTGTTTCATTGAGTTTTTTATAATCAATTTTAGCAGCCTGAATAGCCTTGAGATCATAGGATTCAAGAGCCTTGCCGATATCAGCAGTTTTGCCGATGTATTTAGCACGGATTGCATCGAGATCTTTGTTTCCTGCAAGCTGTTCTGCTTTGCCTTCTGCAAGTCTCCAGCTGTCAACGTTGTGCTTAATAAAGTCTTTGCGGATCTGAATCTTGTTCTTTTCTCCGGGAGCTGAGTCTGTGCGGAGAACGTGGTTGTCGAATTCGATGTGTCCTTTCCAATTGAGTTTTTCAAGAATCCATACGAGTCCTACCATTTCTTTAAGACCATCCATACCGGTGAGGGTTGGGCTGTCGTTGTCGAACTGACCTGCTTTCTGATTACCAATGTGGAGGAAGGGAAGCTTTCCTGCGTGGATTGCCATAGCTGCAGCGTTTGAAGCAGACAGGTTTGTCATGCCTTCGTGCTGTAAAAGCTCAGGGTTAACACCCCACATTGAAGGATCTTCAAGATTTGCAATAAGACCGAGAGCATGTCCTGTTGTTGCAAGGTACATTTCTCCGCGTGGTTCATTTGGTTTTGGTTCAATGGTGCAGTATTTGATTGAAAGCTTGTTTTCTTTGATGTAGCGTGTTGCAAGGTTAAGGCCGTTTTCAATGTACTTGTAAGGAGTCTTCCAATCTACAGCAAACTGGCATTCAAAACCGTCACGAGCTACCCAGTAGGTAAAGTATTCAGCACCAAAGAAGTTTCCGATGCGGAGTGTTCTCATAACTTTCTGTGCAGCAAGAGCTCTAATTTCCGGATCAGGGTTAGTTAAACCGCCGTTGCGGAAAAGGGTATCGCCGTGAAGGCTGCATGTTACCATCTTCATCTTGAGCCCAACCTTATCCATTTTCTCTTTGAGAGCGTGAATAGTTTTGTAGCAGGGGCTTGAAGGATCCTGATCGTCCATCGGGTTTGCCGGATCCCATTCTACGATATCGTCATCGTGTGTAGATGTAAAATCAATTAAACCGTCTTTTTTTGCATCACAAAGAATGTCGCAGGCCTCAAGAGGGGTAATAGAATCCATAACGGAGCTTCCAAAGGGGTCTCCAACTGTGCTTCTTACGCACCAAAAAGGCATAGAAAGTTGTCTTTTCATATAATCCTTCCTTATAAAAGAATGTATGCGCTTCTGCGCATATAATGGGATGGCCATAAAGGTCATACATACCGTTTAAGAAGAGCAGCATATGAAAAAGGGGGAAAAGTCTTTTCTTACATATACTGCTCTTACTACTTGGAGTATACTGCCAAACCAGGCACAATGGTATGATGTATTCTGATTTTTTATATCTAAAATTGATAAATTAGGGGCGGAAAACCAACTTTTGCGACGCGTAGTTTTTCCGCCCCTAAGACCCCACCTTTCCTTGCGGCGCTTTAAAATTTTCCCGAAGCATAAATGTAGATTAAGAATAAACTGTAAAATAATATGTTTTTAATAGACTGACCAGTTGATAGATTGATGAAATGTAATGGAAAGTGAATAACTTAATAAATCATAAGAAGTTTTAAGATGCATAGGGAAAGAATTTTAAATTAGATAAAGGCAGCTGGAAAATTTAAAGCGCCGCAAGGGGGTGAGGGGTTTTAGGGGAGAGGTAACTACGCGTCGCAAAAGTTGGTACCTCTCCCCTAAATATACCGGCGAAGAGACTTGACCGTCCAGTCGCTCGCGTCCTGCTCACTCCCTACCGGTACGCCTCCGGGACCTGCCGCGTGCATCCATGCACGCTCTTCCTCGCACCTGCTCGGCGGCCCCTGCGGAGTTCAAGTCTCCCCGCTGATTTAAACAAAAAAAACCAATTCTAAATTTAGAATTGGTCCTATAAAGATTTCTACCGGCGAAGAGACTTGAACTCTTACACCCTTGCGAGCAATAGATTTTGAGTCTATCGTGTCTACCATTCCACCACGCCGGCAATATGAAATTGACTTTAGCACAAAAAAGCAAAAAAGTAAAGGGATGCGGTTTTACATCCCTTTATCTATATCGGATGGTTAGAAAAGACGGCGGCATTCCATGTAAAAACGCTTTTCACTTGCTTCACCCATGGAGAAACTTTTCCTGGGAAGCGGACCTGATCCTCCAATCGTAGCAAAGAAACTGTCCTTAGCTATCGGAGGGAGAAGAATACTAACTGCCCCGTTTTTCCCTCCAAGGCGGAATACTTCTTCGCTTCCGTGAATGTAATCAATTTCTGTTTTATCAGTTTTGTTATTTTCGAGAAATTTATCCAGGACGGGCTGAAGGCGGCTGACTGCAAGTTCTGTTATTGGTGTTTCGAGACAGCTGTACACTATCTCTCCGTTTTGTTCGTAAACGAAACCGAAAGAGGCCTTGGATTGGGCAACCTTTTCTTCGAGTTCGTTTTCACTCGAACAAATTGATACGTTCCCGCCGAGCTCCTTTGCACAGCAGTCCAGCAGATCTTTGGATTTAATTCCGAATAAGACGCGGTGAATAGGTTCAAAGGTTAGACCTTCATCGTAAATATTCACAATTTCTATGAGAGCATAACGGGCAGGATGATCAGTAACCCCATGTTCCTTTTTGTATTCATCCCAGACTGCTTTTGCTGTTGCCAGCGAGTGGTTGCCGTCGCCGACAGCAAACATAAACACCGATCCGTCCTTTTCAGTGTTTTGCTCTGCAATGACAGATAGAGCTTTTTCAATTACTGCAAGATTTTTCTCGGAATCAGTTTTCCAGCCTTTTAGATGACCGGCTTTCATCATCAACTCCGTATCATAAACGGCTTCTTTGTTTTCTTCGTGAATCTGCTTGCCAAGTGTTTCAATGAGGGTTTTTTCAGGATCATTTACAAGCAGCATGATGTGGGGAGTTTCGAGCGGCGCACCTCTGCGTATTTCCATTCTGGGAGGAATACGGTCTACAATTGTTGCTTCTGTTGCCCGAATGAGTGCTTTTGAAAAGGGTTTCCATTCGTAGGTTTCAAGATCCACTGCGGTAACCAGTCCTTTGCGTGTTCTTCCGTATTCTGTTTTTCTTTCTACATAGATCATGCTTTCAATAGGATCTGTAAATACGCCCTTATCCAAATAATCATTCATGGTTCTACGGATGCTTTTTATTTTTTCCGGTTTATCAGCATCGTTTAAGTACACTTCCGGCAGTGTTATGTGTACTGTGGAAGGTTTATCTTTTGCATATGTTTCCACTTTTTCCCAGTACTCGCGGTCTTGTGTGTACTGGTCGCAGGCAATAACCGCCCACGCTTTCATTAGTTTTTTTTCTTTCGGCAATAGTATGTGCGGAATGGTAATCCCAAATCTTGTAAATGTGTTCATATTCGAAGTATATCGAAAGGGCTCTAAATATGCTATACTTTCTGCATCATGATGAACAACAGTTTGAATTTATCAATCAGGCAGCAGCAGACTTTAAAAATGTCTCCTCAAATGATTCAATCTATCTCACTCATGTCGTTATCAGCTGATGAGCTGATAGATCGAATTTACGAAGAAGCTGAACGCAACCCCGCGCTTGAAATTGTTAAAGAGGCTTCTCTTCAGAATGCTTCAGTAAGTATTAAAAAAACATCCTCAACGGCTTCCGACAGCGATGCGTATCAGGCTTTTTTGGAAAGTGTGCCATCCCGCTCCTTGTCGCTCAAAGAACATCTTTTATCCCAGCTGCATCTTTTGCCCTTGTCTCTTTTTGAAACTGATATCGGCGAAAAAATTATTAATAATCTTGATGACTATGGGTATCATTCTGTACCCCTGAACGAGCTTCTGCCGTCTATTCCCGGCGATGCGGTTCAAAAAGTGCTTGTCCGTATTCAACATCTTGATCCTGCAGGAATTGCATGTTCCGGTATTCAGGAGAGTCTTCTCGTTCAGATTCATGCTCTGCCGGACTCTCCTCTTCTAGCTGTCAGAATTCTTTCTCTTCCTTCTGATGTTTTTGAAGATGTTTTTGCGAAACCCCGTCCATCCCTCATGTTAAAGAAACTTCAAGAAACTAATGATGCAGATTTTGAATCGATTTCTCAGGAAGAGCTCGAAGATGCACTTGATTATATTAAATCGCTCGATCCGTATCCCGCACGCCGGTTTTCTAGTTCTTCTTCCCGGTTTATAATTCCCGATGTCCGCATACGAAGGGCTTCTAATGATGAAAGGGAGGAAACAGGTGAAGATTTTATTATTGAGCTGTTAAACGGTGTGCTTCCCGAAATTGCCTTATCACCTGAGTTTGAAAAGATGGCCCAATCATCCATAAATACAGCAGAAAAAAACAGTATGTCAAAAGGCGGCAAAGAAGCAAAGAAATTTGCAGGAGATGCGGTAAAAGATGCTCAATGGTTTTTAAGAAGTATTCATCAGCGAAATGTTACGCTTATAAAAACTGTTCATGCTATTTTACGGTCTCAAAAGTCTTTTTTTGAAAAAGGCAGCCGGTTTCTTTCTCCTCTGCGCATGAAGGATGTAGCCGATGAAATCGGCGTGCATGAAGCAACCGTTTCCCGTATTGCATCCAGTAAATACCTGCAGTGTGAATGGGGAACCTTTGAAATTAAGTATTTTTTCACTACCGCTGTTGCTTCCACTCCCGGTCTTGCCGGCAACCTTACTGTTCAGGATCATTCGAAAGAAAGTGTTAAGGAGGAACTAAGGCTTTTAATTGAAAAAGAAGGCTCCTTATCTGATCAAAAATTGTCCGACCTCCTTGCCCAAAAGGGTATAAAAATAGCACGCAGAACCGTTGCAAAATACCGCATGGAATTAAATATTACATCATCTTTTGACCGTAAATAGAATTGTTCACTCTTCTTTTCCTTTGCCTTTTGCCCTGTTCAGTGGTATACTTTATATAGCTCACATTCGTGACCGTTAGTACAACTTTAGGAGGTTCATATGAATATTTCAACGAGTGCAGTAGGTTTTGTTTTGGATGAGGATCAGCAGGCTTTGGTTAATAAAAAGCTTGAAAGAATTAAATATGCTGATGACCTTGTGGTCGATTTGATCGTCAAGATTAAAGAAGATAAAAAATATTTTTTTGAGACAACGGTAAATTTCCGCTGGGGTGCTGTAGCCCATGTTTCTGCAGACGATTATGATTTTTCCGCTTGTCTTAATAAGATGATGGATGTTCTCGATCTGAAAATTAAGAAAGAAAAAGATAAAATTCAGCAGAAGGTTTAATTAGCTCATAGTTTTACTCTTACTTGCAAAATCTTTGTGATGAGTGTATATTCTCTGGTATGGCCGATAAAGATTTCACTGTTTTAGATCTTTTAGATTTAGACTTAAAAGGACATAACTCCCTTAATTTGCACTGTTTAACCGGAAGGCGGGGACTTGTGCGTGAAATAACCATACCGGATCTTAACCGTCCGGGATTGGCTTTATCCGGTTTTTATGAATCTTTTGCGTATCAGCGCGTGCAGTTATTCGGCCTCGGCGAGGTTGCGTATCTGAATAAACTGCATGCCGAAAACAATGATTCTGCAATTAGGCAGCTGTTTTCGTACCGGATTCCATGTTGTATCTTTACCCATCATCTGCAGCCCACAGAGCAGTTTACAAAAATTGCCGAAGACTCGGGCTGTCCTGTTTTACAGACGGAGTTGGAATCAAC
>JAKJFV010000019.1:0-235 GCA_022704725.1 Spirochaetota bacterium | reverse complement strand
GTATACGGTGTCGGTATTATCCTGCTTGGAGATTCCGGTGTTGGTAAGAGTGAAACGGCTCTTGAGCTCATAGAGCGCGGTCACCGTCTTGTTGCTGATGATATAGTAGAAATACGCTGCGTAAATGGAAATACAATTTTGGGTCAGGGCGCAAATAAAATTATCAGTCACCATATGGAAATACGGGGTCTGGGCATTATCAATATAGCGCAGCTTTACGGTGTTGGCGCTATAC
>JAKJFV010000199.1 GCA_022704725.1 Spirochaetota bacterium | reverse complement strand
CCTCCGTGAAGCTTACCCCGGTAATCCTTTACCGGCTACTTGAACAAAGGAAGAGGGGCGCACCTCCTCCTTTTGCCAAGTAATTCATTAAAAAGATGACATCCAGTATTCTCTTTAATGATTGTGTAATGCTAGCTAAGCAGCTTAAGTACGTTTTGTGACTGAGTATTTGCCTGTACCAGCATTGCAGCTCCAGATTGTGTGAGAATCTGGTTCTTTGTATATTCTACAATTTCAGAAGCCATGTCTGTATCGCGGATGCGGGACTCTGCAGCCTGAATATTTTCAGAAGCTACAGCAATACCTTTTGCTGCAATTTCAAAACGGTTTTGATATGCGCCAAGGTCCGCTCTTTGTCTGTTAACAGATTTCATTGCTTCATCTAATGTAGAAATTGCCATATTAGCGGCGTCTGGTGAAGAGATTGAAATCTTCTCATCAGAACCCTGAGCACCAGTCAAGCCGAGTGCCTGAGCTGTCATTGTGCCGATGTAAATACGAGCATTCTGGTCTACGTTTGCACCGATATGAAGCTGCATTACTCTTCCTACAGCAGAATCTGCTGCAAAAGCTCCTGTAAGCATGTTCATTCCGTTAAACTGAGCCTGACTTGCGATACGGTCTACTTCTGAAACAAGTTGTGAAACTTCTACTTGAATCTGCATTCTGTCTTCATCGGTATAAATACCGTTTGAAGATTGAACTGAAAGTTCACGAATGCGCTGAAGAATCTCTGTTGTTTCTTCAAGGTATCCTTCGGTTGTCTGAATAAAAGATACACCGTTTTGGATGTTCTTTTCAGCCTGATTTAAACCGCGTATTTGTGTACGCATTTTTTCAGACACAGCTAAACCGGATGCATCGTCGCCAGCCTTATTTATGCGCTGACCGGAACTGAGTTTTTCTATGTTGCCTGCTAATTGAGAATTGGTAACTCCCAATGTGCGGTTAGCATACATAGAACTCATGTTATGATTAATAATCATACATACCCTCCATGTTGTTTAATACATAAAGCCTTCCATGCTTTATGCCCTTTAGCACTTTTACGTTACAACCGGTTTTGCGCCTGCCGGTAGAACAATTTATGCAAAAGGATCTCTCGTGTTATATTATACAACACAAAAGTATTAATCGTCCATACTGTGAAAGTACAAACATGAAGAATTTAGTGATTATGAAAATTGGCTGCGGAATAGGGTAGTAACGTTCAAAAGCCGCGGAATAGACTAAAGTCTATCCCGCAAGCTATTTACTGTACCCTACTGAAGCAGTGACAATACACTCTGGGACTGAGCATTAGCTTGAGCAAGCATTGCTGTTCCAGCCTGTGTAAGTACCTGATTCTTGGTGAATTCAACCATCTGTGCAGCCATATCTGTATCGCGGATACGTGATTCAGCAGCCTGTAGATTTTCTGCAGCAATATCAATGCCTGTTACAGTGTAATCCAGACGGTTCTGATAAGCACCAAGATCAGCTCTCTGTTTGTTAATCTTTTTGAGAGCTTCATCGAGAGTACCGATTGAACGGTTGGCATCATCCGGCGCAGCAAGGCTCATAATTTGTTCTGAACCTAATTCACGAAGACCAAGTGCTCCTGCAGTCATAGTACCTATGAAAACATTTACACGCTGATCCATGTTAGCACCGATATGGAACCACATTGACGCTGTTACGACATTCTCGCCAGTCTGTTGCGCAAAGCGTCCTGTTAACATGTTCATGCCGTTAAATTGGGCCTGACTTGCAACACGATCTACTTCTGCAATAAGCTGTGAAACTTCAACCTGAATCTGCATTCTGTCTTCATCAGAATAAATACCGTTTGAAGACTGAACTGCAAGCTCACGAATACGCTGAACAATGTCAGTCGTGCTCTGAAGGTATCCTTCAGTAGCCTGAATGAAACTGATAGCATTTGATGCATTCTGTGATGCCTGATTCAAGCCGCGGATCTGGCTTCTCATTTTTTCAGAAACTGCCAAACCTGATGCGTCATCACCGGCACGATTAATTTTCATACCTGATGAGAGTCTTTCCATATCCTTCGCAGAACGGGAATTCGTTACTCCGAGTGTGCGGTTGGAATACATTGCCGACATGTTGTGGTTGATGACCATATTTTTCCTCCATGGAATGTGTTAGGCAGCATCCTTGCTGCCTTTGTGATATTTGCACGTTTGCAAGGCTACATACGTGAAAATGTACACAGTCGGGAGAGCAGCTGTTCCTTATCAACGATACTGAATAATTGCTTTTTCCCACTTACTATGTCGGCACAAAATGGTCAAAACTTAACTTAAAATTTGATTAATTGTAAAAAATTCTTTAGTAATTATTAGAAATGATTTGTCGGTCTTCTGAGCTTTTTTCTGTAAGTTGAATAAGCGGTTTTAAAAGGGCGCACGCTTTACCTCTATGAGAAATCCGGTTTTTTTCATCAGGTGTAAGTTCTGCAACTGTTTTTTCATAAGCAGGTAAAAAAACAATTGGATCATAGCCAAAGCCGCCTTTACCTCTTTGTTGATTAATGTCAGAAATAACGTATCCTTCCATGGTTTCCTGAACGCTTGCATACTTAAAGTCGTTATAATAAAAAACCATTGAGCAGACATAGAAGCACCTGCGCAGTGTTTCAGCCGGCCCCTTGAGTCTTTGAGATCTTATTGTATAATTAATCTCTTCTATAAGGAGACGGTTTTGTTCTCCCGAGGACAAGGGCATTGATCCGATTTCTGCATCTTTGCCGCAATATCGGGCAGAGAAAATTCCCGGTCTATTATGCAATATGCTGACGCATATACCTGAATCATCTGCAATGACCGGCTGGTGTACAATTTCCCATAATTCTTTTGCTTTTATAAGACTGTTTTCAAAAAAACTATTTCCATTTTCTTCCGGATCAAAAGTTATTCCTCTATCTTTTGGAATGAGAAATGTATGTTCCGGGAATAATTCTTGAATTTCAATTTTTTTATGTGCATTTCCGCTTGCTAAAAATATTTCCATAAAAGCAATTATAAGAAAAATTACATCTTTTTACTACCGGCTTCAGATATTTTTTTTGCCTTGGCTACAGCTCTAATGATCACAGCTTCCGACACATTTAAAAGTCTTGCTAAATAACTATTCACAGGAATTACTGTCCTGTAGCGTATATTCTTACGTCTATTTTTCCAGTTAGTATCATGAAAAATGAATGTCCTGTATACCTTGGCATAATAGGGATGATTATTCGGTAGTTTTGACAGCGCCTCGAGAGCCCGCTGTCTATAAAAATAACTCTTATTAACTTTTTCAATTCTTGTTTCGTTTTTTATATAGTTTTCCTTCATAAAATCATCAACGTTGTTTTTGAGCTTCCAAATATAATCCTCTGTGTAGCCTGTTCTCTGCGATAGTTTCATTATATGATTCGGAGTTAAAAAGTAGGAAGATTTTAAAGCTACTGCCAGTAACTGAAAATTGTCCAGGCACGGGCGTTCTGAGCTCTTTTCATTATAAGATGACATGTTTTCTGTAAATACCAGAGGATCTGAATTTTCTTCAAGGTATTCATTTTTTGAATGATGCAGAATATATCTTTGAATAGAATTCATTCTGCTGTTTATGCGTATCCAGCTCTTATAGTTAAGACGGACGATATTTTGAATATACGTTAAAAAAGATGACTTTTTAATATCAAACGTATAAAAAGATTTTTTTAGACTTTCAAAAATGTACAATAAAAAATCATTCATTTCGTCATCATCTAAATTTTTTAATCCAAAAAAAGCCTTGCGTGAGTATAATAATTCAAAAACACGACTCATTGCTTTTTTTTCATTAATTACACCATTCTTTAAATCAACACATAAATTAATTACTGGTTCTGCATTCATAAGACCTCCAATAGACAAT
>JAKJFV010000198.1 GCA_022704725.1 Spirochaetota bacterium | reverse complement strand
CAATTCTTCTTTTGCAACCGGTGTTCCGAAAAAAGAAGAACTTGAGGACGGTACAACTCGATACAGCGATACTCTAAGAACCGGTCCCTCGTATCCTGTTGATTTGCGTTTTGCCTATTCAAATTATTTTCCCGGAAGCAAGGTTAAATGGGATGTGTACTTCGGCATCGAAGATATTCTTGGAATATTGAATAAAGATTCTCTCGTAGGCGCCTATGTTTTTGGAGATGAAGAGCCGTCTTTAGAAACTGTTGCAAACTTTAATTTCGGGCTGCCTATTGTTTCGATTGGAGGGAAGATATCATTATGATAAAAAAAGGTTTATGCAGTTTCCTGCTTGTTTTATTTGCATTAGTATTTTTATCGTCCTGCCTTACGCAGGGTGTTAAAAAGGTGTCGGGTTCTGCTTCTGATCTTGAAACAGTGCAGGTATTAAAACTGAATGATGCCGATTATGGTACAATATATGTCAGCGGCATACTAAGTTCAAATGATGCTGGTTCAGAAACTAAATTCGAAGTTTTATCGTTGTACTGGTTCAATAATTGGGCCGAGGGCTGGACCGAAGTCCGGTTTTCAGCTTCGGGCACTTTAGATATATCAATTAATGGAAAATCGGCAGATGCATTTATTGCAGTTCCTATAGAAATAGTAGCTGTGGAAGATGTTAAAATTCGTTATAGAGATACTATCATTGAGCATGATGCTGCAGTCCGCCAGTTTCAGGGAAGAAGCGACAGAATTGCGGCTGCGGTAGAAATTCTGAAAGAAAACGGATCTTTGTTTTGGTCGAGTGAGGCAGAAATAAAGTATCCCCGGTACAGCATTAAGGGGAGTTTAAAGGAAAAAGGCTTTGTTAATGCTGTTCAGCAGCTGTTCTTTCCTGAGTTGTTTGGTTATGTGTCACCTTACGTTCAGTCTGAAAAGGAAGAATTTATAAGAGCTGATGAATATTCTTGGGATGCAGGATACACAAAAAAGGTTTTCCCTGAACACTTTCACGCAGTTAGAAATTCGGGAACAATTTACCGCGACTGGATAGAATCGAAACGGTATTTCTATTTTTTATACAGATATGATGAAGTCTTTGGAAAAGAGGCTGTGGGAAAACAATTACATTTTGAATTAAAAAACTAAAAGGAGATTGTATGGAAGAGCAATGGAGTTTAATTGAATTGTTTAATTTGGGCGGTGTTTTTATGTGGCCGCTTCTCATATTTTCAATAGCAACAATAGCGCTCATACTTGAGCGTGTCGGGTACCTGTTTTATCATGATGTTAAGGTAAGAAAGTTAACAGAATTTACAAAAGAACATCTTGCTCAGAATAATTTGAAAGCCGCAGTTGAATACTTGGAAACTCTTCCCCGCAGACAAACGGCTGCTTCGATTCTTCTTGTTTTATTAAAGAGTGCAAAGTACGGTGAATCCCGTATGGAAAAGGCTGCAGAGGGAGAGGCTCAGGAGCGTATTCGAAGGATGGAAAACGGTTTTAATTATTTGACGGCTCTATCTTCAATTGCCCCGTTAACCGGATTCTTAGGTACGGTATCTGGTATGATTGGAGCGTTTAAGTCTATTGCAGCCGCGACCGATGTTAATGCACAGCTTGTTGCCAATGGTATTTATGAGGCGCTTGTAACAACTGTATTCGGCCTTATTATTGCAATAATTGCTCTCATCGGCTACAACCTCCTTGTTCAGCGGGTCGACACCTTTGCATCCGAAATAACAAAATCTGTAAATGAACTTGTTCCTGTTTTACTCGACATACATACCGAAAATAAAAGTGATAACATATGAACTTGAAGCCGCGGAGGAGAAATACCGATGACCCTGGAAGTTCAGGTTCTCTCAATGATCTTTCATTTTTACTAATTATATTTTTTATTGTCATAGCAGGTTTTAACACAACCAAGGGTTTTCTTATTACTCTGCCGGATACATCCCGGCCCCGGCTTGTTCATCAGGAAGACTTAATGCGCTGTACACTAAAAGATACCGGGGCAATTATTCTTGACGGACAAGAGGTAAGTTTGAATGAGCTTAGATCTGTTGTGCAGTCGAAGAGGACCTCGTATCCGAATATGACATTTTTGCTTGTGATTGAAAGCGAAACAAAGTACCAGCATGTTATTGATGTTATTCATGAAATACGAAGACTGGATGTAGAGAATTTTTCGTTCAGGATGGAAGACAATGTTCAGCATTAAAAGGAAAAGGCTTAAGCCCTCTATTGCAACATCCTCAATGTCCGATATCGGGTTTTTACTTCTTATTTTTATAATGGTTATATCATTGATTAATCAGCGCTACGAAGAAAAAATTGAATATACCGAGGCTCAACAGCTGGAAAAAACAGAAGCCGACGAGAACCTGGAAATTTGGATTCGAAGGGACGGAGCCATAAGTATTGAAGGAGATTATATCAGTTTGGAATATATGGAAGCTCTTATAGTGTCGGCTGTATCACAGGATCCCATGGTAAGAATTCATCTTATTGCAGACAGAAATACTCCGTATAAATATGTTGATGAAGCCGTAAAAATTCTTCAAAAGCTGCAGCACAGGGTTGTAAGTTTTGTTGTCAGGGAGGAGCTGTAGTGACATCTTCGAACCGGCTTTTAGTCCTCCAGCGTTTTATTAAGCCAATTATTCTTCTTTGTGTCTTACTGCTTCATATTGCAGCTCTCGTTCTTGTTAAATTTCACAATCAGGTTCAGGCACAGCAGGAAGAAGAATCTTACGAAATATTAAAACTTGTCGATGTTGAAGAATTTGTTCCGCCCCCTCCTCCTCCAAAAGAGGAAATAAAAGAAGTAATTCCTGAAGAAACAGTGCAGACTGCGGTGTCAGAGACTGTTTTAGTTACTGAGGAAGAGATTATTGAAAGTGTCGAAGATGAGCCGAGGACGGCAGTACCTCAGGAAATTGAGTATGTTCCACAGCATAAAATATCTACAATCCCTGAAATTCCGACAAAGCAGATACTCGAAAATATTGTTTATCCTGCTATGGCATTGCGGCAGGGGTTAGAAGGGGTGGTTTACCTGGAGTTGTTTATTGACCACGAGGGAACTATTCGGAAAATTGAAGTATTAAAAGATCCCGGATTTGGTTTTGCAGAAGCTGCAATAGATGCGCTCAAGGATGTCGTTTGTGTTCCAGCTACTGCCAATGGAAAAACTGTTGCAGTTCGCTTCCGGTATCCGGTACGGTTCACTTTAAAATAAAAATGCCTTGAAAAATCGCTTCTTTTATGCCAAAATAGATTTACAATTTTTTAATAGAGGTTAATCATGGCACATTGCGTTGTTCCGGAAGCAGAAGAAATATTAGATAAAGAATACAAGGTCCTCGATAAAGGTTTTGTAAGGCTCGTTGATTATTTTGGCGGAGATGCCAGAATTGTTCAGTCAGCCCGTGTTTCTTACGGCGAGGGTACAAAAACAGTCCGCGAAGATGCCGGTTTAATTGATTATCTTCTTCGTCACGATCATACGTCTCCCTTTGAGCAGGTTGTTCTAACCTTCCATTTAAAGATGCCTATTTTTATAGCCAGGCAGTGGATTAGACATAGAACTGCACGCTTAAATGAAATATCGGGCCGGTATTCTGTTATGCGCGATGAATTTTATGTTCCAAGTGATGAAGATGTCTGCAAGCAGAGCACCGATAATAAGCAGGGAAGATCAGAGGAACAGGTTTCTCCTGAATTTTGCGGTATGGTAAAAACAAGTCTTGAAAAAGGACAAAAGGCCGCTTATGCGGAATATTTGTCGCTTATTGACAGCGGTCTGGCACGTGAAATAGCACGCGTTAATCTGCCCCTGTCTTTATATACCGAGATGTATTGGCAGATTGATCTTCACAATTTATTTCATTTTTTACGTCTTCGATTGGACAGCCATGCTCAAAAAG
>JAKJFV010000197.1 GCA_022704725.1 Spirochaetota bacterium | reverse complement strand
CTCCCGCAAAGCAGTTGCATAGATTTTAAGCTTTCCGGTTTTTTTGTCGCATAAAAATTCTTGAACACGGCTCAAAGATAGAGGATCAAGAGAAATAGGTTTTTTTAAAGGAGGCAGCGGGTTATGCCATTTTAAAAAACTATCTTTTTGTACCCGGTGCAGATACTTAACACCGTGTTCTATTCCGGGTTTTTGAATACTTTCGAAAATAGTTTTTTCTTTAATAAAAGAATCATCATATTGAAAATCATCAGTTATACCTTCAAAGACACTGTGAGGCAGAGCCCAGCCGGAAAAGGTTTTTGATGCACAGGAAAAGCGTGTTTTTGAAAGACTGTACAGGACTGCAAACTGGTCGGAAACATTGGAATCTTCTATGTTAAGCCTGTCCCGTTTATTGCGCGAAAGAAACTCAAGGGGTTTATACAGGACAGAGATCTGTTTTTGTCCGGAGTTTATAAGTATTGAATAATCAAAAGGCGAAGCCGCTGCTGTTTTATAAGGGAATATATGCACACCTCTTAACTGTGTTTGTGCTAAATATTCGCATGAGTCAAGATACCGGCAGAAAAAAGAAAGAGGATCAGCGGGTATACAGGCGCTGTACTCTTCTTCCAGAGAAGAAAGAGCCATAAGTTCTGTAATGCACCTGCTTAACACAAGGTCTGCCTCTTCGCTAAAGGCTGAACTGTCAAAAAAAGCGTGTTTAAAGGCAAAATAAGATTGACGCAGATCGGAAAAAGACAGGGCTGTAGTAAAGCGCATAACACAGGATTTTAAAGTATGATAAAAAGATGCAATGAAACCGTTCGGCACTGCCGCCAGAGTTTTTTCCCAAATATCAATAAAATGACCGTCTGTTTCGTATGAAACAAGACAGTTATTAGTAATGCCGTATTGAAGAAAAACATCAATGCTGTGTTTTATATCTATACGCCAGGGAAAAGAAGTGTTAGTGAGCAGCTGTTTAAGAGAGGCAAATGAAAACGAATCTGATGCGCATTGCTTAATAAGAGAAAATAAGGTTCCTGAAGGATACGATGAAAGCGTTTTTCCAGCCCTAAGCTGATACGGTATGCCCCGCAGTGAAAATTCTCTTGTAATGTACGGATACAGATCTTCAATACCGGGAACATGCAGAGCGATTGATGTGTATGAAATATTTTTTTCTTCCCTCAGCGACCGTATATATAATGCAGTTTTACGAATTTCCTCACGGGCATTTGTGTAGGTAACAACTTTAAGCTGATCAGTGCATATTTTTTTTGGAGGAACATCGATTATGGTAATATTTGGAGACTCGAGAAGTATTTTTTTATATTCTTCATAATCCTGCAGAACTGTCGGGAAAAAAAGGTAATAACGACATCCGTTATCGTGAAAGGGGGGCTTTTCCCATGCAGGTTCAAATAGATCATGCTCTTGTAAAAAGAGCGTGTACTCATTCATAAGCACCTGCAGATCTTTATCTTCCTCATCCGGAATAGAAGAGCCGGCTTTTTCCCGCCAGGAAGAAAGCTGAGGCAGGAGTGATGCAATCCAGTCTGCAAAGGATGTACCGTACCGGGCATAGGCGCGCGGTATGAGAGAGGTAAAAAGAGGGTACCCATTTTTTACACTGTTGATATTTTTTTCGATTATTTTTTGTGAAAAAAGTTTTCGTACAGCAGAAGGAATACTTGTCTTATCCTGTTTAACAGAGCGAACTGCACTGGATTTAAATGTATCCCATGCAATAAATCGTTCTAATGCAACCGCTTTAAAATTTGATAAAAACAATGTTTTTTCAGCCCACATAAGAGCCGTAACCTGTGTCGGAAACACAAAAATGGAGTTTTCTTTATCTATGTTTTTAAGTATGACTTCTTCCACCATAGGTAAAGAACAGTATACCACAATAATGGAAAAATAGCTTGATTTTATTAATTCAAGCCGGTGCAATATAGTTTTTTCACCTGTTGTATGCTATACTTCCTGCCATTATGAATGAAATACGTGTTTTTCCAGGGAAGCCCCTGCCCCATGGAGCTTCATTAATTAAAGACGGCGTAAACTTCAGTGTTTTCAGCCGCAATGCAGAAAAAATCTGGATAGATATTTTTGAAAATCCAGGTGATGCACAGCCTGTTCATTCATTTGCCCTTGATGCGGATCAGCACCGTACCGGTGATGTATGGCATATTTTTCTTAAAGGCCTTGGGGCGGGCGCTCTGTATTTATATCGTGTTGACGGTCCCTTTGAGCCTCATAACGGGCACCGGTTTAATAAACATACCTACCTTCTGGATCCTTATGCAAAAGAAATTACAGATTTTTCAATTTTCAAGAACTTAAGCCCCGATTATACAGCTCCGGTCGATTCAGTCGATATTCTGCTGGGAAAACAGTATTCAGCCGAAAATTTTCCAAAATGTGTTGTCATTGATGATGATGAGTTCGACTGGCAGGGCGACATGAGTCTTAACCATCCATTGCGGCTGAGTGTTATTTATGAAACGCATCTAAAAGGGTTTACCGCCAACCATAATTCTGCCGTTCTTCATCCTGGAACCTATCGGGGAATGGTAGAAAAAATACCATATTTGAAAGAACTCGGTGTAACAAGTGTAGAGCTTCTGCCCATTCATGAATTCGATGAATATGAAAATACCAACATAAATCCAAAAACAGGTCAAAGACTAAAAAACTACTGGGGATACAGCACCATTGCCTTTTTTGCCCCGAAGGTCTCATATTCCAGTAAAAGAAAACCGGGAGACGCCGTCCGCGAGTTTAAAGAAATGGTTCGTGAAATGCACAGAAACGGACTGGAAGTTATTCTTGATATTGTTTTTAATCATACTGCAGAGGGCAATGAAAAGGGTGTTACAATAAATTTCCGGGGCTTCGATAATTCAATATACTATATTTTAGAGAAAGACAATAAGCAGTACTATACCAATTACTCGGGATGCGGAAACACTTTTAACTGCAATCACCCGGTTGTACGAACCTATATAATAGACTGCCTGCGTTATTGGGTTTGCGAAATGCATGTCGACGGTTTCCGCTTTGACTTAGGCTCTATTCTAGGACGTGATCAAAGCGGTCATCTAATGGAAAATCCTCCCATGCTTGAGCGTATAGCAGAAGATCCTGTGCTGCGGCATACAAAAATTATAGCAGAAGCCTGGGATGCAGGAGGAGCGTATCAGGTTGGGTGGTTTCCCGGCGGAAGGTGGGCGGAGTGGAACGACCGCTTTAGAGACGACATACGGCGTTTTTGGAGAGGGGATGATTACCTTGCCTCTTCGGCAGCGACCCGCGTTACAGGAAGCTCCGACTTATACTTTAGAGACGGCAGAAAGCCCTTTCATTCGGTAAACTTTTTAACAAGTCACGACGGCTTTACGCTTAACGATCTTGTGTCGTACAACGGGAAGCATAATGACGAAAACGGTGAAAACAACCGTGACGGAAGCGATCACAATGTAAGCTACAATTATGGTTTTGAAGGGGCGACTGTCAACAAAAAGATTGAGAAAGTGCGCACCCAGCAGATTAAAAATATGCTTTTAACGCTGCTTCTTTCTCAGGGAACTCCCATGCTTTTGGCAGGGGATGAAATGAGAAGAACCCAGAACGGCAACAATAATGCCTATTGTCAGGATAATGAAATGACCTGGCTTGACTGGTCATTAAAAGATAAACACAGTGAAATGTTAATAGAATTCAGACTACGGCATCCGGCTTTCCGGCGTCCGGAATTTTTTGCCGGTCAGGATCATTCCTATAATAATCTGCCCGACATTTTCTGGTATGATGAGGAAGGTAAATCTGCTGATTGGACAAAGCTTAATCATTTTATGGCATTTTACCTTGATGGAAGTCATGCAGAAATTTTCACCGACATCGATGATAATGACTTTTATGTCATGTACAATA
>JAKJFV010000196.1 GCA_022704725.1 Spirochaetota bacterium | reverse complement strand
CCCCGCCAGGAAAAGGAGGGATAATCCTTTATTGTAAGGTATGGATACCTGCCGTCACAGGAATACACAAGCTGTCTAAGGCTTTGAATGCCATAATAGAGACCCGCTTCTGTGCGCGCTTTAATGAGCACACCCTGATCGTTAATTGACAGTTCATACCCCTCTTCATGTTCAACATACGCATCTTTTTGCAGCCTTATACATAAAGAGCCTTGAGAACATTGAAAATCATTAGAAAGGTGAACATTACAGGAAAGACCCGCCCTAGAAAGCTGCTCTTTTGCAAGCAGAGCAGTTTGTTCCAAAGCGCTGTCACACACAATCTCTCCCGCCCGGGAGGATACCCATCCTGAAGCAGTAGTCAGCGACTGTACTGCCGGAATAAATGCTGTTTCAGTAATCATGATAGTAAGTATACTGATGAAACATTCAGAAAACAAGGTATAAATCACAAAATTACAAGAAAACAGGCTTTTCATGTTGACAGATAAAATATTTGGTGGTAGAGTTTTGTTTGTACAGTGTTCGTACCAACTATATCAGGAGGAAAAAAATGAGTTTTAGAAAAGTAACAGCACTTTTATGTGCTGCTCTCTTGCTCACGGGTTTTGTTTTTGCCGGAGGCGGTAAAGATAAGACATCATCAGATGGAAGAATCGTATTAAAGGTTCTTGACTATCAGGATTCTACTGCACCGAATTCATTCGATGACAACGCTATTGTGTGAGAAGCTTTTGAAAAAGCAAATCCGGATATCATTTTACAGCGTGAAGTTCTTTTTAATGAACCCTTTCACCAGAAAAGCGCTGCCTATGCCGCATCCGGCAATATGCCCGATGTTTTCTACATGTGGCCGGGCGGACGTTCAACAGCAATTCATACTGCTAAACTTGCAAAAGATCTTAAACCGCTCCTTGAAAAAGACGGCTTACTGAACAAGTATTCAGCTGCTGCAATGGACACAAAGGGTCAGGCAGCCGGCTACATAGCAGAAATTCCGTTTGGAATTACTACAACACATGTACTCTATGTTAATACAGATATTCTTAAAGAATGCGGTCTTTCTATTCCTAAAACCTACGATGAACTGAAAGCTCAAGTAAGTGTTCTTAAGGCAAAGGGTTATGAAACTGTTCTCATGGCAAATATGGACGACTGGGTAATGCAGTCCTGCTTATTCTCCATGGTAATAGGCCGTTTCGGCGGATCAGACTGGGCAGAAAGAATTATGGCAGGCAAAGAAGATTTTAACGCAGAATTTGTACAAAAATCTGTTCAGTTCATTAAAACTCTTTATGATGACGGTGTTTTAGCATCTTCTACCCTTGCAACTTCCTATGGTGATGTTGTCGGTCTTTTCGCATCCGGAAAGGGCGCATACATGATCGATGGAGACTGGAGAGCAGGTGCATTTATGACCGATCAATCAACCGGTCAGGCTCTTATAAGCCCTGCTAAACAAAAATCTTCAATTGAGCTGGTAACATTCCCTTCAATTCCAGGTGAAGTATTATCCGGTTCAAACTCCTCCACCCTCGGTGTAGGATACGGCATGAGCGCATCTATTCCTGAAGGTTCTGCAAAAGAAGAAGCAGCATGGAGACTTATTAAATGGCTCTCCGGTGTTGAAATGCAGCAGCGCCGCCTCGATACCGGTGCATCATTCCCTTCTCTTGTTGAAGGCATTGTCTTCGATGACAGCAAGATGGAACCAATCTCTATTAAAAGAGCACAGTTTTATCAGGCAGCCGGTGCTGTAACTCCGGTTTTTGACAGTGTGTTCCCTGCAGATGTTCAAGTTGCCTGCAACGTCGGCTTACAGCAGCTCGGCTTAGGCAAGAAAACTGCTCAACAAATTTGTGATGATATGCAGAAAGCATGGAAGGCATCTAAATAAGGCATAACCGCTTTTAAGACAAGGGGTCTTCCCCGTTTTACGAAAGCGCTGTTAGCGGACTATCCATAACAGCGCTTTTTTTTCACTATGATGAAGATTTCATCATCTACACTACCAGGCAGTTTATTCCTTTGGAGGATACATATGAAAGGAATTTCATCAAAAAAAGAACAGGGCATTTCATACTGGATATTAGTACTTCCCGCTGTTCTTTTCTACTTTGCGGTTATGACTTTTCCCACCGTGTTTTCAGTGTTCTTAAGTCTGACAAATTATAAGGGAGGATCCTTGTTCACCAAGGGTGCTATAACGTTTGCAGGATTTAAGAACTACATAAAAGTTTTTCAGGATTCTCTTTTTTATCTTTCCCTTAAAAACAATCTATTAATTGTTCTTGTTTCTGTTCTTGGCCAGCTGCCCTTGGGATTTGCATTAGCATATATTCTAAGCAGAGGCTTAGTTAAAGGAAAAGACTTTTTTCAAACAATGATTTATTTACCCTGTGTTATATCGAGTGTTGTAATAGGTATATTATGGCAGTCGTTTTTTTCTGCACATGGAGCTTTTCAGGAGATCATGCAGTTTTTTAATCCTTCTCATCAATGGAGTATGAATAAGGCGCCGATGATTCCCGTTCTTTTTGTCATGCTATGGATGTATACAGGAACGTATCTCATAATTTTTCTTGCAAATATTCAAAAAATTGATCCTCAAATAATTGAAGCTTCAAAAATTGACGGTGCCGGCGAAGGTCAAACTTTACGCTACATCATCTTCCCCTCTCTCTCAGGTGTTTTTGTTACATCTGCTATTTTGGCAATATCGGGTTCATTAAAGTCATTTGATCTTTTATACATAATGACAGCCGGGGGACCTGCAAAGCAGACGAACATTTTATCAATTTACATGTTCGACAAGGCTTTTAGAGGCGCTCCTGATTATCCGATGGCAAATGCTATATCAACCATAATGGTACTTATCAGTTTTATACTGATAATCGTTATACAGCTGCTCGAAAAACGATTCGGCGGAAAAGAGGAGTAAGATAATATGAGCGAAATACGTTCTAGAAAATCTGCCAAAGCAATAATATTCAGTTACGCCGTATATGCAGTTATGTTCTTCTTTACCTTTATGGCAATTTACCCCCTGTTGTGGCTTGCGATGTCTTCATTTAAAACTACACAGGAATTTCAGCTTACCAGTAAATTAGCCCTTCCTGAGATCTGGTGGTGGAAAAATTATCCTGATGCATGGATTCGGGGAAATTTTGCGTCCTTATTTGGAAACAGCATTTTTTACACCGGTTTAACGACAATCGCCATAGTTATATTCTCATTTATGGCAGGTTTTGCCTTTGCAAAGATTCCGTCCAAAGCAACTAAGATTTTGCACAAGAGCTTCATTATAGGTATTCTTTTAACGCTGCAGAGCATCATGGTTCCGCTTTTTCTCATTGTAAATGCAGTCGGACTTTATGACACCCGCATAAGTATTCTTATCTGTTATATTGGAATAGGAATGCCCATGGGTATTTATTTAGCTACCGATTACATAAAAAGCATACCCGATTCCCTTGTTGAGTCTGCCCGCATTGATGGAGCCCCCTACCTGGTAATTTTTGGAAGAATTATTTTCCCCATGGCCATGCCTGTCGGTATAACACTGGCCATTCTCACCGTAAGCGGAACCTGGAATGAGTTCATGCTTATAAATATGCTTGCATCAAGTGAAAGTATTAAATCTCTGCCTGTAGGAATACAGAGGTTTTCAGGCGCCTTAGCTTCTGATTACGGAAAACAGTTTGCAGCCCTCGTTATAGGACTCGTACCCATGCTTATCTTTTATTTGATATTTAGAAAACAGATAACCCGGGGTGTTGCAGCAGGTGCTGTAAAAGGTTAAAAAACAAATACAAAACAATCGGCAGCCCCTTGCCGGTTGAGCAGACCCGTAAAGCTGCAGGTAAAAACTTACTTGCAGCTTTTTTTATATCTATGCTATACTTAAGAATGAACATAAATAATAACAACTTTCAAAAGAATTCAAAT